>JAJECZ010000551.1 GCA_022821735.1 Alphaproteobacteria bacterium
CGGGATATGGACGTACCAGGCCTCCAGCGACTGCGAGTGCTGGGCGGCGGAGGAGCGCCACATGCCCATCGGCTCGCGCACGACCAGCGGCACGCCGCCCTGCCCGCCGAACATGTAGCGGGCCTTGGCCGCCTGGTTCACCAGCTCGTCCACGGCGCAGAGGGCGAAGTCGGCGAAGCGCATCTCCACCACCGGGCGCGTGCCCGCAAGCGCCGCACCGACTGCGGAGCCGAGGATCGCCGCCTCGGAAATCGGCGCGTCCGAAATCCTGAGCGGGCCAAACTCGTCCGCCATGCCGGCATATTGCCCGAAGACGCCGCCGCGCCCGAGATCCTCGCCGAGGGCCCACACGGTCGGGTCGCGGCGCATTTCCTCGGCCAGCGCCCGCCGCCCGGCCTCCATGTAGGTGGTCGTCACCATCGGAAGGCCGCCTCGCGCGGGTCGCCGACATCCTGCACGTCCGCATAGAGCGCCGCCGTCTCCGGCCAAGGCGCCGCCTTGGCCTCCTCGTAGGCAGCCCGCATCTCCGCGACGGCAGCTTCGCGGTGGCCGGCAAGCGTTTCCTCGCCAATGCCGTGCGCCCGCAAAGTCTCCGCCGCGCGGGCGACCGGGTCGTCCTTCCAGCGCTCCTCGACCTCCCCGGCGTCGCGGTAGGCGGCCTTGTCCACAGCGGTGTGGCCTGTCAGCCGCCAGGTCTTCGCCCAGAGGAACTGCGGGCCGCCGCCTTCGAGAATCCGCTGGCGCAGTTCCGCCGTCACCTCCGCCATCCGGTCCACATCGTTGCCATCGACGGCGCGAGAGGGGATGCCCAGTGCCTCGGCGCGCGCCGCCGGTCCGGGGCCGCCGGTCATTGCCTCGGTCCGCGTCGTGGCGGCGAAGGCGTTGTCCTCGCAGACGAACAGCACGGGCAGGTCGAAGACCCGCGCCCAGTTCAGCCCCTCCAGGAACGGCCCGCGATTGACCGCGCCGTCGCCGAAGATGCAGCAGACGATGCGCCGCTCGCCCTTGAGCCGCACGGCATGGGCGGCACCCGCGGCAATGTTGATGTTCGCGCCGACGACCCCGTTCGCGCCCAGCATCCCGACCGAGAAATCGGCGATGTGCATGGAGCCGCCCTTACCGCCGCAATTGCCGCCTTCGCGCCCGAACAGCTCGCGCATCATGGCGGCGGCCGAGGCGCCCTTCTCCAGCGTGTGGCCGTGGCCGCGGTGGGTGGAGAGCAGCAGGTCCTCGTGCCCGAGGCTGCCGACCGCGCCCACCGCGCAGGCCTCCTGCCCGATGGAGGGGTGGATGGCGCCCAGCACCAGCCCTTCCTCCAGTGCGGCGACGGCCCGCTCCTCGAAGGCGCGGATGCGGTGCATCCGCCGATGCCGGTCCGCCAGCCGCTCCAGGTCGAGATTGGGCCGGTTCAAAGGCCCAGCACCCGCTTCGCGATGATATTGCGCTGGATCTCGTTGGAGCCCGCGAAGATGGTGTGCTTGCGGTCGTTGAAATATTTCGCGGCGAGCGCGTTGGCGTAGTCGGGCCCGACCGGCTCCTCATTCCAGCCATGCTCCATGGCCTCAAGCTGGTAGGGATTGGCGTCGTAGGCCGCCGCTTCCATCTTGAGCTCCGAAAGGCGCTGCTGGATTTCGGTCCGGCGGATCTTGATCATCGACGACTCAGCGCCGATCTCCTTGTCGGCCGAGACGGCGGCCAGCATGCGGAGCATCTGCATCTCCAGCGTCTGGAGCTCGATCTCGACCTCCGCCACCTTGCGCATGAAGGTGCCGTCGCGGTCCAGCCCCTGGTCCGCCGCGATCTCCTTGAGCGAGCGCAGCCCGTTCTTCTGGTTGCCGAGCGCGCCGCCGCCCATGCGCTCGTGGCCGAGCAGGTATTTGGCGATCGTCCAGCCCTGGTCCACCTCGCCCACAAGGTTCTCGCGCGGCACCACGACATCGGTGAAGAACACCTCGTTGACCTCGTGCAGGCCGTCGATGGTGATGAGGGGCTTCACCTCAATGCCCGGCGTCGCCATGTCGATCAGGATGAAAGAGATGCCCTCCTGCCGCTTGCCGGCGCTGGACGTGCGCACAAGGCAGAAGATCCAGTTCGCCCAGTGGGCGGCGGTCGTCCAGATCTTCTGCCCGTTGATGACGAGGCGGTCGTCATGCACCTCGCAGCGGGTCTTGAGCGCGGCAAGGTCGGAGCCGGCGCCGGGCTCGGAATAACCCTGGCAGTAGATACGCTCGCCGGAGAGGATGCGCGGCAGGTTCTCCCGCTTCTGCTCCTCGGTGCCGAAGGCCATCAGCACCGGCCCGCACATGGACAGGCCGAAGGGTATCGGGCGCGGCGCGTTGGCGAGCGCCTGCTCCTCATCCCAGATGTATTTCTGCGTCACCGTCCAGCCGGGCCCGCCCCATTCCTCGGGCCAGTTGGGCGCAACCCAGCCCTTGTCGTAAAGCGCCCTGTGCCACGCCATCGTCTCGTCCAGCGTCGGCTGGATGCCGAGCCCGACCTTGCGCGCCACGTCGCCCGGCAGCGTTTCGGCCAGGAAGGAACGGCATTCGTCGCGAAAGGCTTCGTCTTCGGGGGCGAAATTGAGGTCCATCAGGCAGCGTCCCGGCTCGCGTCAAACTCCCCCGAACGCTATGGCCCCCCGCCCCGGATTGCAAGGCGGCGGGGCGGCGGGCGGCGCGTCCTACTCCTCCTTGCGCGAGAAGCGGCCGCGGGAGGCTTCGTAGGCGCCGAAGAGGGTAAGCGCGAGGGCCAGCGGCATGAGGAAGTAGATGACGCGGTAGGTGATGATGCCCGCCGCCACGACGTGGGTCGGGACGGTCTCGGGCATCAGCACCAGCAGCACCGTCTCGAACACGCCGAGGCCGCCCGGCACATGGCTGATATAGCCGGCCATGTAGGCCAGCACATAGACGGCGACGAAATGCCAGTAGGACATGCCGAAATCCGGCGGCAGAACGAGATAGAGCACGGCGCTGGTGAACGCCCATTCGA
>JAJECZ010000066.1 GCA_022821735.1 Alphaproteobacteria bacterium
GTGATGGTGCCCGTGCTGAGCCTGGTGCTGGGGCCGGGCGCGGCGCTGGCCGCGGTCTGCGCCTCCGGCGTGCCCGTCATCCTGCAATTGCTGCCGGCGGCGCTGCGCCACGGCGAGCGCGCCTTCGTGCTGCCCTTCGCAGCCGCCGCCTTCGCGGCCGCGCCTGCGGGAACCTGGGTCCTGGTCGCGGTCCCGCCCGCCGCCATGAAGATCGCCATATCGCTCGCCGTGCTGGCGATGACGGCGATGATGGCCTGGGGCTGGCGCTTCCCCGCCCGCGCCGGCGCCGGCGTCATGGCGGCGCTCGGCGCAGCGGCCGGCCTGGTGCAGGGTGCGACGGGCGTCGGCGGGCCGCCGGCCGTCGCCGCCGCGCTCGCCCGGCACGGTTCCCCGGAAACGCAGCGCGGCAATGTCATCGGCGCGGTCTCCGCGCTCGGCCTCTGCGCGGCGCTTCCCTACTGGTTCCACGGCCTGTTCACCCTGGAGGCGCTGGCCGTCGCCGTCGTGATCCTGCCGGCGTATCTCGGCTCCACCTGGGTCGGCATCCGGCTTTTCGCAGGCCGGGGCAAGGCCTGGTACCGGCGCGCGGCGCTTGCCGTGCTGGCGGCGGTCGGCCTTGCCACGCTCGCCTTCGCGCTGCATGACTACGGCTCGGCAGCGGGACAGGGAGGGCGCATCTCGTGACCGTCACCATCTGGCACAATCCGCGCTGCAGCAAGTCGCGGCAGACGCTGGCGCTCCTGCGCGAGCGCGGCATCGAACCGGAGATCGTCGAATATCTGAAGACGCCCCCGGCGGCGGGCGAACTGGAGTCGGTGCTGGAAAAGCTCGGCATGGAGCCGCGCGACCTCATGCGCCGCAAGGAGGCGGCATACCGGGAGGCCGGCCTCGACGACCCGGCGCTCGAACGCCGCGCGCTCGTCGAGGCGATGGTGACGCATCCGGTGCTCATCGAACGGCCCGTCGTGCTGGCCGGCGGCAAAGCCGCGCTCGGCCGGCCTCCCGAGAGCGTACTCGACATCCTGTAGCGCTCAGGTCTCGTTCATCCTGAGCGCGGCGATGAAGGCGCTCTGCGGGATGTCCACCTTGCCGAAGGTGCGCATCCGCTTCTTGCCCTCCTTCTGGCGGTCCAGCAGCTTTCGTTTCCGCGTGACGTCGCCGCCATAGCATTTGGCGGTCACGTCCTTGCGCATGGCAGAGATGGTCTCGCGGGCGACGATCCGGCCCCCGACCGCGGCCTGGATCGGGATCTTGAAGAGCTGGCGCGGGATCAGCTCCTTCAGCCGCTCGCAGAGCTGGCGGCCCCGGCCCTCCGCGCGCATCCGGTGGGTGATGCAGGCCAGCGCATCGACCGGCTCGTGGTTCACCAGCAGCGAGAGCTTCACAAGGTCGCCCTCGCGATAGTCCTCGATCCGGTAGTCGAAGCTGGCATAGCCCCGGCTCAGCGACTTCAGCCGGTCGTAGAAGTCGAACACCACCTCGTTCAGCGGCAGCTCGTAGACCACCATGGCGCGGTTGCCGACATAGGTGAGCTCGCGCTGAATGCCGCGCCGCTCCTCGCAGAGCTTGAGGATGCCGCCCAGATACTCGTCTGGCGTGAAGATGGTGGCGGCGATCCAGGGCTCCTCGATATGCGTGATCTGCGCGGGGTCCGGCATGTCGGCCGGGTTGTGCAGCAGGTCCATGCCGCCGTCCGTGCGGTGGACCCGGTAGACGACGCTCGGCGCGGTCGCGATCAGGTCCAGGCCGAATTCCCGGTCGAGCCGCTCCTGCACGATCTCCAGATGCAGCAGGCCGAGGAAGCCGCAGCGGAAGCCGAAGCCGAGCGCCGGCGAGTTCTCCGGCTCGTATTCGAACCCGGCGTCGTTCAGGCGCAGCTTGGCGAGGCTCTCGCGCAGGAATTCGAAGTCCGCGGTGTCGGTTGGGAACAGCCCGCAGAACACCACGGGCAGGTTCGGCTGGAAGCCGGGCAGCGGCTCCGGCGCGGGCTTGCGGTCGTCCGTGATCGTGTCGCCGACCTTGCAGTCGGCCACGGTCTTGATGGCCGCGCTCACATAGCCGATCTCGCCAGGGCCCAGCCGGTCCGCCTTCTGCCGCTTCGGCGTGAAGACGCCCACCTCGTCGATGTCGTAGGCGGCGTCCGTCGCCATCAGGCGCATTTTCAGGCCCCGGCGAAGCTCGCCCTCGCGGACCCGCACCAGCGCGATCACGCCCAGATAGCGGTCGTACCAGCTGTCCACCACCATGGCCCGCACATGCCCGTCGCCGGCGACCTCCGCGGCAGGCGGCGGCAGGCGCGCGGCGAGCGCCTCCAGCAGTTCGGGGATGCCCGCGCCGGTCTTGGCCGAGCAGAGCACCGCGTCGTCCGCGTCGATGCCGACCACTTCCTCGATCTGGGCCCTGATGCGCTCGGGCTCGGCGGCCGGCAGGTCCACCTTGTTGAGCGCGACGACGATCTCGTGGTCGTTGTCCACGGCCTGGTACACATTGGCGAGCGTCTGCGCCTCCACCCCCTGGGTCGCGTCCACCACCAGCAGCGAGCCTTCGCAGGCGGCGAGCGAGCGGTTCACCTCATAGGCGAAATCGACATGGCCCGGCGTGTCGATGATGTTCAGCGCATAGGCCCGGCCGTCCGCCGCCTCGTAGTCGAGGCGCACCGTCTGCGCCTTGATCGTGATGCCGCGCTCGCGCTCCAGGTCCATATTGTCGAGCACCTGGTCGCGCATCTCGCGCTCGCTCAACCCGCCGCAGGTCTGGATCAGCCGGTCCGCCAGGGTCGATTTGCCGTGGTCGATATGGGCGATGATGGCGAAATTGCGGATATGCGAAGGGTCGGTCATGGCGGCGCGGTATAGCAACGGTCCCGGCGCGCAACAAGCTGGCGGCGCCGGTTGGAGAGAAGACCGGCCGGAAGTGATGAGATGTCATGTTTTGTCATGGTCCGCTGCGCCTCCGGCGCCGTCGCCGTCCGTCCGTATCCCGCATGCCGTTCGCTCCGCCGCCGGCCCGGCCGGCAGGCGGGGCCCTGTTTCGCGCGTATCGCGCGCGCCTGCGCCCGTGCGCGGGCGCGCTGTTTGCGCCGGCGCGGTTTGCGCGCCTGATTGCGCGCGCGAGCCGCAGGGCGCACCTCCTCCGCCATGACCGGACTCGCCTGCCCTCGCGAAGGCGGGGGATCGGGGGGCCGGGGCATGACGGGGAGAGGCATGACGGCAAGGGGCCCACTCCAGGGATGTGTCATGGAATGTCATGTTTTGTCATGTTCCGCCTGTTTTCCCGTTCTGTTTTGCCGATACCGGTTCTCGCTTCCGCTCCCGTCCCGTTCCGGCCGCCGGGGTGAGCCGGGGTGTCATGGAATGTCATGTTTTGTCATGGCCGCCGCCGGAAATGTCATGTTTCGTCATGGTCCGCCGGGCCTCCGATTCCGGTGTCGCCTGTCCGTATCCCGCATGCCGTTCCTCCATCGCGTTCCGTCCCATTCCGTCCCGTTCGCCCCGCCGCCGGCTCGGCCGGCAGGCGGAACCCTGTTTCGCGCGTACCGCGCGCGGGCGTGCCCGCGCGTTTGCGCCGGCGCGGTTCGCGCGCCTGATTGCGCGCGCGAGACAGCGGACGCACGTCTCCCGTCCACTCACGCCGGGGTTTTTGAAGCCCCAGCCGCTCTCCTGCGCAGAAACGCGAAAGGCGGCCCCGGAAGCCGCCTACCTTGCCGCTATTGTATCACACTTGCCCCCATGTCAACCACCCTTGGTGGATTAATCATGAAAAATTTCCAATGTTTCGGGAACTGAGCCGGCCGCAACGCCTTACAGGTCGAACTCCGCGTCGGGCCGCCCGGCTTCCAGCGCGTTCATCCAGGCGAGGCAGAGGTCGCGGGAGCGGTAGCCGGCCCAGGCCTTGCGCTCCTGCCGCTCGACGATGGGGAAGGTGGAGTAGATGTAGCTTATGTCGTCGCGGTCGGTGACGCCGTAGAGGTGGAAATAGAGCGCGTCGAGCTTCGCGCGCAGCATCAGCCGCCGGTCCGGGTCCCAGCGGAAGGGCGGCAGGACCTCGCCGGCTTCGTCCAGATGGCCCATGTCGCGGGCGAAGGGCGCCATGTCGTGCGCCGTATAGGTCAGCTCCAGCACCGCCTCGCGCACGATCTCCGCCGCCGTCTTCGGCCCGAAGCGCGCCGCCTCGTAACGCTCCGGCGGCACGACGGGGAGTTGTTCGAGGATGAAGAGGTTGAGTGTTTGGCCCTGCACTTTCTGGCGTACTACGAAATCAAAAATCGTGGCATTGAGATTCCCCGCCAGCAACCATTCATTACGATTTGATGTTTCCGGTTTCAGAATCGGTAATTTGTTACCGAATCCCACTGTAGGGAACAAGGCAGCGATGGAGGTTCGTTGATTAGTGGGCGACACAATATCCTTGAATCCGAGAACCCAGCCCGGTTGAGTCGACCACCCGCATTCCGATCCTGGAACCCAGTAATAGGGTGTTGGTATCCAGTCCGGATCTCGATGCTGTAAGAGTGTGGCCTTTAACGGCTGCAAAGGTCGGTGGAGGTTCTTCGGCTTAAAAATAACACTAGCAGCGCGGTGGTCAAAAGCCTGCGCCATCATACCCTGATAGAGCGGAACCCACTTTCCCGAAGAGCTATCGAAGTGGTTGCCACCGACATGCCAAGCACCTTCCTTTTCGTCTAGTTCCGTGCGGGTACGAAACAGACCCGCATCATTCGTCATGTGGAACATGGTCGCGTATTTCACCGACCATGTCTTCTGCTCCTCACCAGAGGAGCGGTCCACTATCACAGGAAGTCGGCCATAGACAGCGGCAGTAAGTTCCGCGTCGCGGCGGAAACGGAAAATCGGTGCGGTACCGGTGTTCGGATTCACGCGCGCGAAATCTTCTGCGCTAAGCGCGAATCGGCGGTCTTGATCTTGGATTTCCGAGGTATCGTGAAGAAAGAACGCATAATGCGCGGCATCGCCCAGCAGCGACGGGCTGGCGAAGAAAGCGCAGAATTTAAAGCGGCTGTCGACATCCGGAAAGAAGAGCGAGGCCTCATCGCGTTTGCGACGTTTTCTCCCGTTTGTGCGGCGATTCTCGAAATCGTAGAACGCCTTCAACCGCCCTTCAGTGGCAACGGTCCTGAAGAAGCGGGCAGCAATCTTGTCCGAAGCGATGCCGGAGGGCACGAGCAGGCCGACCATGCCGTCCGGTTTCGCCAGCGCCATAGCGCGTTCCACAAACAACGAATAGAGATTCATGTCGCCGCTGGAGAGCAGCGGGTAGTCGCCGCAATTGCGCGCGGCCCAGGCGGCGGCTTCCGCGCGCTCGCGAGCCTCGTCGTATTCCCCCGCCAGCGGGTCTCCGGCTTCCCGTAGTTCGTCGATCATGCGCCGGCGGTCGGCGGCGCGCGGCTGAAGCGCAATTTCCGGCCGGCGCTCGGCGAACCATTCCACCTGTTGCAGCTTCATCCGCTCCCAGGGCGGATTGCCGATCACGGCGTCGAAGCCGCCGTCGGGCCGGTCGTTCGCCAGATGCTCCCAGACGCCGGGGAAGGAGACCTGCCAGTTCAGGAACCGCTCCTCCGCCGCCAGCGTCTGCGCGCGCTCCAGCAGCGCGGCGAAGCGTTCGGCATCGGGCGCATCGGGGTCGGGAACCGCCTCGCCCTGAGCAATTTCCAGCGGGTCGCCGAATTGGCTGTCGAAGAAGGCGTGGAGCGCCGTCTTGTCCTCCTGGCTGCGGAGGTCCAGCCAGTCGAAGGCGTGGACCAGCGACAGGAAGCGGTCCAGCGGCCGGGTCTTCGCCTCGGCGTCGGCCCATTCCTGCGCCGATTGCCGCGCCTCGGCGAGTTCGGCGTCGGCGAGCGCCTCCACCGCCTTCATGCCGTTGGCGGCCGCAAGCACGGCCTGCGCCGGCGCGTTCAGCAGCGGCCCGGCACCGTGCGCCTTCGCACGGTCCATGCCGGCGCGCACCGAGAGGCCGAATAGGCTGTCGCCGCAGCGCAGATGGTGGTCGAGGAAGGAGAGCGGCGCGCCCACGGTGAAGCTGTGCAGCCAGAGCGATAGCTTGGCGAGTTCCACCGCCATCGGGTTCTTGTCCACGCCGTAGATGCAGCGCTTGAGCACCATGCGCTTGACGATATGGCGGTCGTCCAGCCGCGCCCGGTCCACCTGCCATTTGTGCTCGCCGGCATTTGCGAGCACGGTGCTGCGGACGGCCTCGATGCTCTCCGCCAGCGGCGATACGTAATCCCCGGCGAGCGCGGCGGCCTCCGCCATTTCCACCAGCACCCGGTCCGCCAGCCAGTCCGCGAGGTTGACGAGGAAATGGCCGGAGCCCATGGCCGGGTCGCAGATTTTCAGCTCCAGGAGCCGCATCGCGGGGTCCAGCCGGCGCAGTTCGGCCGGCCGCGCGCGCGCCTCGACGGCCTCGCTGAACGCCTCCCGCCGCGCATCCGCCAGCGGGCCGACGGTTTCCCGCACGATCAGCCCGACAAGGTCGTCCGGCGTGTAGTAGCTGCCGGAGAGCTTGCGGGCGAACATGCCGGGCCGGACGGCGACGCTCCCGTCCTCTTCCCGCGCAAGCTCGTATTCCAGCAGCCGTTCGTAGATGGAGCCGAGTTGCTGGACGGAGAGGTCGCGAAAATTGATATAGCGCCGGTCGCCGGCGACATTGAGGAAGCAGAGCCGGTCGATAATGTCGGCGACGTCCTTGTTGCGGAGCCGGATGCGCCCCAGCAGCGGCGTTTGCCCGGCCTCGAACAGTCCGCCGTCGTAAGGCGGCAGACCCACCGAGTCGTCGCCCTCGTCTATCGCCCGGCAAAGCTCGTCGATATCGCCCCAGTAATTCGCGGCGCGGGTCGAGAAGACGGCGCCCGCCTCCTTCTGCTGCCGGACCTTCTCGCGCAGCCCGCGCAGCGCAAAGGGGCTGTAGCGGGAGTCCGCGACGGGCAGCAGGCCCCGGTCCTCCGCGTAGAGGAGGAACATCAGCCGGTAGAGCAGCACCAGCGCGGCGTTGCGGATTTCGGAGGGCGGCGTTTCCGGCGGGACCTCGCGCGCCACCGCCTGCGCCAGCCTCGGGAACACCTCGTCGAACACCAGCCCGGACAGGTCCCCGGCCAGCTTCGCCTCGTAGCGCCGGCCCTCGTCTATGGCGCGCCGGTGGAAGGTGTCCCAGCCCTCCGGGCCGGGCAGGAAGGACTCGCGCCGGAACATGAGGAAGAACAGGCGGAGCAGGCGGCGTTCGGCCTTTTCCCGTTCCCCGTCCGCCGCCGCCGCGCCGAACAGGCCGTCGTCGAGGCCGGTCACGCCGAGGGCGGCCGCCAGGTCGATCTCGAAGAATTGCTCCGACACCGACTGGGCGCCGGACCAGTAGAGCCGCCACAGCTTGCCGTTGGTGAGTATGCCCCAGCGCAGCCTGCCGCCGGTGGCGACGGCCGCGCGGTCCAGGTAGCCGAGCAACTGGGTCGCGGGCGTGGCGGCTCCGGCGTCGCGGCGGTCCAGCGGCGCCTGCCAGCGCTTGAGTTCCGCGAGCGCGAGGCCGAGCCCGTAGCGCTCCGCCGCGTCGTGGGCCCTGCCCGCCTGCGCCTTTGCGGCGGCGTCGGCGAACAGCAGCCCGTCCGGCGTCATATGGCGAGAAAGCGGCTGCTGGCGGATGTGCTCGGTCCAGCCGAGCTTCTCAAGCACGGGCCAGATCAGGTCGTCTTCCGTCTGCGCCTCATGGGGCCGGTCCGCCACGGGGAAATCGGCGAAGACCTTGCGGAGGTCCGCCGCGAGACGGTCCAGTTCCGCTTCCTCCAGGTCCTTCCACTCCGGCATCCCCTCGATGGAATTTTCGAGGAAGTCCCTGGCGAACAGCGCGCCCCCGACGGCATTCGTCAAAGACATATGCATGCTTCCCCGCTCGACGGCGCGGCGAGATTGCCGGGCGGGCGACGCTCTGGCAAGCGCTCAGGCGTCCGCGTCGTTGTCCCGCGACGCCACGAAGGTGAGGACCAGGAATGTCAGCAGAGTGAGGTTGAAGGCGGTGGGCTTGGCGTTCCATTCCGCGGACTGCCACATCAGGAACCACTCGTTCGCAACGACCAGGAAGAGGCCGAACCAGATGAAGGCCCCGAGGCCGAGCCCGGCCAGCGCCGGGGCCTTGGCGGCGTGGAACAGGTGGGGCTCGCGGAGCCGGGACAGCAGGCGCACGCCGCCGATCCAGCAGAGCAGGGCGGCCGCCGCCTGCAACGCGACGATCCCAACATAAGCGGCATGATGGAGCGCGGGCGAATGGACCGCCCGCCACATCGACGCCTCGCTTCGGAAGGTGGTGTCCATGGTCATCACATGGGTGACGAAGCCGAGATTGGCGCCGTAGTCCGTCACATTGCCGAACGCCACGAGCGTGAGATAGGCGGCCATGAGCAGCACCGCCCCGGCCTTGGCGGTTCTGGTGAACATTATGCCTTCGCCTCCCCGTCGGGCGCGGCGAGCAGGCGGCGGAGGATCTTGCCGACGGGGGATTTCGGGATTTCGTTCACGAACACGTAGCGGCGCGGGCGCTTGAAGTCGGCGAGCGCGCTTGCCTTGCAGTGGGCGTCGAGCGCCTCGGCCGTCGCCTCGCCCTTGGGCACCACGAAGGCGGCGACGACCTGGCCCCAGCGCTCGTCGGGCAGGCCGGCGACGGCGACTTCCGCCACCGCCGGATGCAGGGAGAGCACGCTCTCGATCTCCACCGGCGAGACGTTCTCGCCGCCGGTGACGACCATGTCGTCCACGCGGCCGGTGACGAACAGGTCTCCGTCCTCGTCCAGCCGGCCGGTGTCCCCCGTATGGTACCAGCCGTCCCGCAGCGCGCGGGCGTCGGCGTCGGGGCGGCGCCAGTAGCCCTCGAAGGCCTCGTCGCTGGCGAGCACCGCCAGGATTTCTCCTTCCTCGCCCGGCGCGGCGTCGCGCGTCCCGTCGAGGCTCCGTACGCGGATGCGCTGGTTGAGCCCCGCCTTGCCCGCCGAGCCCGGCTTCGCGGGCGCGTCCGGGCAGACGGTGAAGGTGTAGATTTCCGAGGAACCGTAGTGGTTTACGAAGAGTTCGGGCCGGAAGGCGGCGTCGAGCCTTTGCAGGAGGTCGTCCGTCATCGACGCGCCGGCGAAGCCGAGCTTGCGGACCGACCGCACCCGCTCGCGCGAGAAGGCCGGATGCGCCAGCAGGTCGTGATAGAGCGTTGGCGCCAGATAGAGCGCGGTGACGCCCTCGGCCTCGATCAGGTCGAGCGCGGCGCCCGGATCGAAGCGCGGCTGGCAGACGAAGACGCCATCGACCAGCGCCGAGGCCAGCAGCGAGCGCACGCCCATGGTGTGGTAGAGCGGCATGACGCCCAGCGCGACCTCGCCCGGCGCATAGCGGTTCTGCGCGACATGGGCGATGGCGGCGGCCCGCTCCGCGCGGTGGCGGCGCGGCACGCCCTTCGGCCGGCCGGTCGTGCCGGAGGTGTAGAGCATGACCGACCAGTCCTCGGCCGACGCCGCCGGCGTTGCGGGCGGCGCTTGCAGCAGGGCGTCCAGCGCCGGCCCCGCCTCGATCCGCCGGATGGACTGCGCGCGGGGCGACGCCGCGACCGCCTCCGCCGCCTCCGGCCCGAAGACCACCGAGTCCGCCTCGGCGTCGGCGAGGCAGTAGTCGATCTCCTCGCCCTTGAGCCGCCAGTTGAGCGGCACGATCAGCTTGCCGGAAAGCTGGCAGGCCCAGTGCAGGGTCGCGGCATCAAGCGTGTTCTGGAGCACGGTCGCGATCCGCTGCCCTTCCAGCCCGCCGGCGAGCCGGAGCGCGCGGTCGAGCCACGCCCGGTAGGTCAGCCTGTCCGCGCCGGCAACGACCGCAAGCCGGTCCGGCGCCCGCTCGGCGGCTTGCACGAGGGCCGTGCCGACATCAAGCATCGGCTGCGTCCAGCGCGGCGGCGACGATGGGGGTGTAGCCCGTGCAGCGGCAGAGATGGCCGCTCAGTACCTCCCGCACCTCCCGCTCCGTCGGGCGGGGCGTCTCTCGGAGGAAGGTGGT
>JAJECZ010000213.1 GCA_022821735.1 Alphaproteobacteria bacterium
GAGCTGGGGCGCGGTGCAGGGCTTCCTCAAGCGCCACGGCGTCGAGCGGAAGCCGGGCCCCCGGCCCCCCGGCCTGCGGCGCCGGCTCGCGAAACGCCGGGCCCGCCGGGCCGTCCCAGACCCCCGCGGATAGATTGTCCCTGACGGCCGCAATCAATTGCCGGCGGCGGACGCACCCCGCCTGTCCGGCCCGAAACCGATTTCCACCCTTCCAGCTCCTTCGAGAACGGCGGCCCGCCGCCGTCCTGTTATGCCCAGGTCATGCCCCCGCTCTCCCGTTGCGGCACGCCCCGTATATAGGGCGGAACGCGCGGGAATTCAACCAGTGCGAAGGAAATGAATCCGAGTTCGTGCCCGCCTGTTCTCAGCCGAGCGCCGCCAGCGCCGCTTCGCGGGTTTCGAAATAGTCGATGACGGAGGTGAAGCCGCCCATGTCGATGACCGCCTGGCACTCCGGCGAGAGGGCGGCGAGGACCAGCCGGCCGCCCTTCTCGTGGCACAGCTTGGCCGAGACCAGCAGGGCGCGCAGCCCGCTGCTGTCCACATAGCCCATGCCCTCGCAATCCAGCACGACGCGGGCGCTGCCGCGCCCGACGGCGGCGAAGATGCGCTCCGTCAGTATCGGCGCGTTCCTGCCCTCCAGCCGCCCGTCCAGCGTGAGCAGGACCGCCCGTCCCAGTTCCCGTTCCGCGATGGCGATCCTGCGCTCGCCTCCCGGCTCCCGGGGGCTTTCGGCGACGGGGGCGGCGAGCGCGGCCTCGACGGTCTCCGGGCAGTCGAGGACCATCAGCAGGCCGGTCGCGTCCAGGACCGACCGACAGTCGGGCCGGAGCGCCGCGACGGAGAACTCGCAGCCCACCTGCAGGCACGCCCTGGCGCCGAGGAGCAGGGCCCGCAAGCCGGCGCTGTTGATGTAGACGATCCCGCTGCAGTCCAGCACCAGGCGGTCGGGGGCGGCCTTCGCAATGGCGGCGATCCGGGCCTCGAGCTCGGGCGCGCCGGCCGTGTCCAGGCGCCCGGCCGGGGAGACGACGACTGCCGGGCCCTCGCTCCGCTCCTCGATCTTCATCGCGCCGTCCCCGTCATCGCCCGCCCGTCATCGCCCGCCCGGCGCCGGCCTCCCGGTTCGGGGGCCGGCCGCATGCCGCCACAATATATCAGCGCGCCGGCGAATTCACGCGGCCCGGGCGTCTCGACCTCGGCGCGCCGCTGTTGTAGCAATGCGGGATGCAGGCGACGGGAGAGCCAACGACATGGCCCCAGATACTGGCGACAGCGCCCCCCTGATCCGACCGAGCCGCGCGCAGGCCGAAGAGGCGGTGCGCATCCTGCTGCGCTGGGCAGGCGACGACCCCTCGCGCGAGGGCCTTGTCGGCACGCCGGACCGGGTGCTCCGGGCCTATGGCGAGTTCTTCGCAGGCTACAGCGAAGACCCGGTCGCCGTGCTGGAGCGCACCTTCGAGGAAACCGCCGACTATGACGAGATGATCGTGGTGCGCGACATCCGCTTGGAAAGCCATTGCGAGCACCATATCGTGCCGATCATCGGCAAGGCGCATGTCGGCTACCTGCCGGCCGGGCGCGTGGTCGGCATCTCCAAGCTCGCCCGCGTCGTGGACATCTTCGCCAAGCGCCTGCAGATCCAGGAACGGCTCACCACGGAGATCGGCGACGCCATCGACCATGTGCTGAGGCCGCGCGGCGTGGCGGTGGTCATCGAGGCCACGCATATGTGCATGTCGACGCGCGGCATCCACAAGACCGCGTCCTCCACCGTGACCAGCCGGATGCTGGGCGGCTTCCGCACCGACCCGACCACGCGGCGCGAGTTCCTGACCATGATCGGCAGAGGTGGCGATTCCGTCTGAGCCGCGCTAACCTTCCCGGCGATGAACCGCCGGAGGGGAACGCGATGACCTACACGCTTGAGCAATTCGCCGCCGAGTGCCGCGAGGCGCTGGCCGCCGACAGCGGACGGGCCGGCAGGGAGGGCGTGCTCGCCTGCGTGAAGAAGGCGCTGGCGAGCCCGGAGTTCCTGGAGACGCATCTCGGGCCGGACGCGACCGCCGAGCGCGAGATCATCTACGAGGACCCGGATTACGGCTTCTGCATCTGCGCCCATGTCTACCAGGGCGCGCGCACGGGCGGGCCGCACGACCACGGGCCGACCTGGGCGATCTACGGCCAGGCCTTCGGCGAGACCGAGATGACGGACTGGCGCATCGTCGCCCCGCCGGAGGGGGAGAAGCCGGGCCGGGTCGCGCTCTCGCGCGTCTACACGATGAAGCCGGGCGACGCGCATCTCTACGATGTGGGCGACGTGCACGCGCCGCGGCGGATGTCGGCGACGCGCCTCATCCGCATCGAGGGCTGCGACACGATGAAGGTCCAGCGCACGCCGCTGATGGCGGTGGAAGAAGCGGACGCGGCGCAATGAGCGTGCGGATCCGGCGCCTCACCCCGGCCTTCGCGGGCGAGGTCTCGGGCGTCGACACCACCCGGCCGCTGCCGGCGGGCGTGGCGGCGGAACTCGACGCCGGCATGGCGGAGCATGGCATGCTGGTGTTCCCCGGCCAGGCGCTGACCGACGAGCAGCAGGCGGCGTTCAGCCAGAATTTCGGCCGGCTCGAAATGCCGTCCGCGGTGTCCAACATCACCAAGGAGCATGAGCGCCGGCTCGGCCCCGCCATGGCGGACGTGTCCAACCTGACGAAGGAGCACCGGCCCTTCGACCGCGAGGACCGGCGGCGCATGTTCAATCTCGGCAACCGCCTCTGGCACTCGGATTCCTCCTTCCGGGCGGTGCCGGCGAAGTTCAGCCTGCTTTCTGGCCGTATCCTGCCGTCAAGTGGCGGCAACACCGAGTTCGCCGACATGGCGGGGGCTTACGACGCGCTCGACGCGGCGATGAAGGCGCGGATCGAGGACCTGGTCTGCGAGCATTCGCTGCTCTATTCGCGCGGCAGGCTCGGCTTCGAGGGCCTCACCGAGGCGGAGAAGGCCAATTTCCGCCCCGTGCGCCAGGCGCTGGTGCGCGTCCACCCGGCGAGCGGGCGGAAGTCGCTCTACCTCTCCGCCCATGCCGGCAGGATCGTCGGCTGGCCGGTCCCCGAAGGCCGCCTCCTGCTGGAGGA
>JAJECZ010000301.1 GCA_022821735.1 Alphaproteobacteria bacterium
CCGCGAAGTCAGCGTTTCCTTCTCGCTCGGCCGCGCCTCGCGCTTGAAGAAACCGCCGGGAATCTTGCCGGCGGCATAGGTCTTTTCCTGGTAGTTGACGGTCAGCGGGAAGAAGTCGAGCCCGACCCTCGGGCTCTTCTCCGCTACCACGGTGCACAGCACCGCCGTTTCTCCGAGGCTTGCCATGACAGCAGCGTCGGCCTGGCGCGCGATGCGGCCGGTCTCCAGGACCAGCGGGCGTCCGCCCCAGTCAATTTCCTTGCGGACGATATCGAACATATTGGATGCAACCCTTTCCGTAGCCGCTACCCGGACGGTGCGGCCGTTTGCATGTTTTCTGTCGGACGCCGGCCATCCGGCGTCCCGGTCGTCAGCGGCGCAGGCCGAGGCGTTCGATCAGCGACCGGTAGCGCCCGTTGTCCTTCCCGCGGAGATAGTCGAGCAGACCGCGGCGCTGGCCGACCATGACCAGCAGGCCGCGGCGCGAGTGGCGGTCCTTCTTGTGTGTCTGGAGGTGCTCGGTCAAATTGCGGATGCGTTCCGTCAGGATCGCCACCTGCACCTCCGGCGATCCCGTGTCGTCTTCGTTCGTACGGAACTCCTGGATGAGTTCGGTCTTTCGTGCGGCGGTAATCGACATCTGTTGCTCTCGTTCCTTGCAGCTATGGATTGACAACCCGCACCGGCCGGACCGTTCCGGAGTCGTACCGGGCCACGGCGACAAGCACCTCGCCCATCCGGGCGCGGATCGTCATACCGTCGTGAAACCCGGCGATCCGTGAAAGATCGGCCGCGCTGAACAGCCGCAGCGCCTGTCCATTCCTGAGCGCTGCGGCCTCTTGCTCCGAGACGGACAGAGCCGGGATGTCGGCCAGCGACCTGTCCGTCGGCAGCAAGAATACACTCTCCGGGCCTATATGGGCCAGAGCTTCCAGTTCTTCCAGCGTAATTGCATCCTCGACGCGAAACGGCCCCACGCGCAGCCGCCGGAGGGCCGAGACATGTCCGACCGTACCGAGCGCGGCGGCGAGGTCGCGCGCGATAGCCCGGACATACACGCCCTTGCCGGTCTCCGCCGTGAATTCCGCGCTGTCGTCATCCAAGCGGCGTTCAAGCCGCAGGTCCATGACTTCGACAGGGCGGGGCGGCAGGTCGGGCGCCTCATCGGCCCGGGCCAGGTTGTAGGCCCGTCTGCCGCCCACCTTGACGGCGGAATATCGCGGCGGGGCCTGCATGATTTGCCCGGTAAAGGCGGGCAGGGCGCGTCGGATGGCGTCGTCGTCGGGCCGCGCGGCGCTGGTCTCCACCACCTTGCCATCGGCGTCGTCCGTGTCGCGGGATTCACCCCAGCGCAGCGTAAAGCGATAGACCTTGCTGCCTTCCATGACCCAGGAAACCGTCTTGGTCGCCTGGCCCAGAGCGACCGGTAATACGCCAGTCGCGAGCGGGTCGAGCGCCCCGCCGTGCCCGATCTTGGCGCCGCCGCTCAGCCGCTTGATCCGGTTGCAGACATCCGTAGATGTCATGCCGGCAGGCTTGTCCATGACAATCCAGCCGTTGAGGTCGGTCCGTTTCGGCCGCCTACGCGCCATGCCTGTTCTGCCGGATAAGTGTTTCGATCCGCTCGGCTTCGTCGAAACTGCGGTCGCGTCGGAACTCGACGACAGGCGTGAATTTCGACTCGAGCATGCGGCCGAGCTCGCCCCGGATGTGGCCTGCCGCGCGATTCAGCGCCGCGACCGTGTCGTCGATATCGTCGCGCCCGAGCATCGAGATGAATGCTGTTGCCCGTTTCAGGTCGGGCGACATCACGACTTCGGAAACGGTGACCATCTCCAGTGCCTGCAGGTCGGGATCGCGGAAGGCCGCCCGCGCAAGGATGCCGGCCGTCGCATGGCGGACAGTCTCGCCCATGCGCAGCCGCCGCGGGCCGGTCCGGGCGTGCTTCATGGCAGCGTGCGCTGCACTTCCTCGGTTTCGTAGCATTCGATGACGTCGCCCACCTGGATGTCCTGGTAAGACTCGAACGACATGCCGCACTCGAAACCTTCGCGCACCTCCCGCTGCTCTTCCTTGAACCGTTTGAGGGTCGCAAGGCGGCCCTCGTGGACGACGATGTTGTCGCGCAGCAACCGTACGCCGGCGCCGCGCCGTACCACGCCTTCGATGACCCGGCAGCCCGCCACCTTGCCGACGCGGGTGATGTTGAAGACTTCCCGGATATCCGCCTGCCCGATCTGGCGTTCGCGCAATTCGGGCGCCAGCTTGCCGACCATTGCTTCCCGGATATCGTCGATCAGCTCGTAGATGATCGAATAGTACCGGATATCGACGCCGTGCTGCTGGGCCGCGACGCGGGCCGGGTTCGCAGCGCGGACATTGAAGCCGATGATGAAGCCGCCCGACGCATGCGCGAGGGTGACATCGCTCTCCGATATGCCGCCCACGCCGCTGTGCAGGATATCCACCTGCACCTCGTCGCTGCCGAGCTTTGCGAGCGCGCCGACAATGGCCTCGACCGACCCCTGCACATCCGCCTTTACCACCAGCGGCACCTTCTCGGTCTTGCCGGCGGCGAGGCTCTTGAAGATATCGTCTATCGAGCCACGCCGGACCGGCGCCGCCTGCGCCGCCCTGTCGCGCCGGGCGCGGTATTCGGTGACTTCGCGGGCGCGCCCTTCGCTGTCCACGACGACAACCTCGTCGCCGGCAACGGGCGGTCCGGACAGGCCAAGCACTTCGACCGGCACCGAAGGCCCGGCCGACTTCACTCTTCCGGTCCGGTCGTCGACCATCGCCCGGACCTTTCCCCATTCGGCGCCCGCGACGACGATATCGCCGACATTGAGCGTGCCGTTCTGAACCAAGATGGTTGCCACCGCACCGCGGCCCCGGTCGAGTTGCGCCTCGACGACGATGCCGCTCGCTCCGCGGTTTGGGTTGGCCTTCAACTCCATCAGGTCCGCCTGGAGCAGAACCGCTTCTTCCAGTGTGTCGAGACCGGTCTTCGCTGTCGCCGACACCTCGATCATTTGCACGTCGCCGCCGAATTCCTCCGCGACCAGTTCCTGCTGCAAGAGATCGTTCCTGACCCGCCCGGGGTCGGCCTCCGACCGGTCCACCTTGTTGATCGCGACGATGATTGGGGCGCCTGCCGCCTTGGCGTGCGCAATCGCCTCGACCGTCTGCGGCTGAACGCTGTCGTCGGCCGCAACTACGAGAATGACGATGTCGGTTGCGCGGGAGCCGCGCGCGCGCATTGCCGAAAAGGCTTCGTGGCCGGGCGTATCGAGAAAGGTGATGTCGGCGCCCGAAGGCGTCCGTACCCGGTATGCGCCGATATGCTGCGTGATCCCGCCGGCCTCGCCGCTGACCACATCCGTCTTCCGGAGCGCATCGAGGAGCGAGGTCTTGCCGTGGTCCACATGGCCCATCACAGTCACGACCGGCGCGCGAGGCCTGAGATCGTCGTCGTCGTCCGGCGGACCGGCAAGCCCTTCCTCGACGTCGCTCTCCGCGACGCGGGTCACGCGATGCCCGAACTCCTCAACCACGAGTTCGGCGGTATCGGCATCGATCGCCTGCGACGGGGTCGCCCGGATGCCGTTTTGCATCAGCACGCGAATCACGTCGACGGCGCGCGTGGCCATCCGGTTGGCAAGTTCGCTGACCAGAATGGATTCGGGCACGACGACTTCGCGCTGGATGAACTGCTGTCCCTCCCCCGAAGCCTGGCGCTGGCGTTCGCGTTCGCGGGCCCGGCGCACCGACGCAAGGGAACGCTGCCTTTCCTGTTCGACTTCTTCGTCGAGCGCCTGCACGATGGTGAGCTTGCCGGCGCGCCTGCGCGGCTCGGTGCGGCGTTGCTGCGCGGCGGGCCGCTTGTCGTTGCGCCGCCGTCCGCCGCGATCATCTTCGTCCCGTCCGCCGGTGCGCCGTCCGCCCGGCAGGTCAACGGGTGGAACCGGGGCCTCGGACGGTCGCGCCGCCGGCCGGGCAGGCGGGCGAGCGCGGCGGGCGGACACGCCGCCGGGTTGCCGGTCGCTCCGCGCCGGTTCGGCTTGGCGCGCCGCGTCGCGGCGCGCCTCCTCGGCCGCGCGTTTCTTCTCTTCGTCCTCCTGGCGCCGCGCGTTGATTTCCTCCTGCTTGCGCTGCTCTTCGGCGTTGGCGGCCTTGAGTTCGGCAAGCTCACGTGCCCGCTGCTCGGCCTGGAGTTCTTCAGGGTTCGGCGGCGGGGGAGGTGGCGGCGCTTCGAGCGCCGGTTCGGCGGCAACGGCAGGAGCGGGCGACGGCTTGGGGCGAGCCTGCAAGGCCCGTGCCCGCGCTGCGCGCTCCTCGGTACTCAGCCCGCCGGCTGTCTGCTGGGCCTCTTTCCCGGGCTTGTCGGTGATGATCGTGCGCTTGCGCTTGACCTCCACCGTCACCTGCTTCGACCGGCCGTGGGAAAAGCTCTGGCGAACCTTTCCGGCGCCCACTCTCTTC
>JAJECZ010000359.1 GCA_022821735.1 Alphaproteobacteria bacterium
GGCTGCTGGACCGGTTTCGGCAGGCATTCGACGGGGTCGGGAATGGGCCAATGGCGGCCGTCCGGGCGGCTGACCGTCTCGTTCGTCCAGGCGTCGAGCACGATGTCGACGCCTTCATTCATCATCTCGCGCGCTTCCGCCATCGGTACGCCGAGGCCGACAAATTCGTGCGGCTGGTAGGCCCGCCCGACGCCGAACAGCAGCCGCCCGTGGCTCAGTATGTCGATCAGCGCGAAGTCGGAGGCGGTTCGCAGCGGATGGTTGAAGGGGATCGCTACCACGGCCGTGCCGATCTTGATGCGCTTCGTGCGCTGGGCCACCGCCGCGGCATAGACCTGCGTGGAGGTCACGACGCCGTAGGTCGAGAACAGGTGCTCGGCGAGCCAGACGGTGTCGTAGCCGAGCTCCTCCGCCTTCACGAAATAGTCGAGGTCCTCGTCGAACGCCTCCACCCGCCGGGTCTGGTCCGGCATCTGGCTGAGGCTGAAGACGGCCCATTTCATCGCGCATGGCCTCCGGGTTGCGTGAGGGCCGCAAGCTGGCCCACTTCCGCGACCGACTCAAGCCGGTCGATTTGCTCTATCAGGGCCTCGCCGGCCTCCGGGTCCAGCTCTGCCCACGCCCAGTTGCCGCGGAACTTGGCGAGGTGCTGGGCGCGGGTGAGCGGCCGGGCCGGGCCGCCGGGCACATCCTCGACGCGGCGCGCGAGGCGGCGGCCGTCCTTGAGCGCGATCTCGATGGCGACCGGGGCCAGCGCATTCGGGTCGGGATTGCCGTCCGTCTCGACGCGCACGCGCCCGGCGAATTCTTGGCTTTCCCTGTCGGCGAGCGCCTCCGGCGTGAAGTCCTCGTGGCCGAGACCGCTGCCGAGCAGGATCCGCGCCGTCGTCCAGCGGACCGAGAGCCGCGCTTGGTTGACGGCCAGTTCGCCCCGGACCTCGCGGCCCACCAGCTGCTCCACCAGCGGTGTCACGCTCAACAGGACATCGGCCACGTCGTCCGCGCCGAAGCCGTGCTCCGCCCGGAGCGCCAGCAGCGCCTCGACGACGCCGTGGGTCGCGCGGCCGCTCGGCCAGGGCTTGTGCGCCGTCTCCGCGATCCGCCAGACCCGGCCGAGATCGCCCAGTACCGGCCGGATGTCGTGGTCGCGCTCGAAGAGCTCCAGATAGCCGTGCTCGCCCTCGATGCTGCCCTGCGGCCCCGGCAAGCCGGCGCGCGCCATGTCGACCGCGGCGATGGCGTTGCGGGCGCCGAAGCCCACCTGCATGCCGAGCAGCGGCGAGCCTTCGCCATGCGCCTGCATCGTTCCGGAGACCTGGCCGAGCGCGATGCCGAAGGCGTGCGCCACCGTCTCCTCGTCGAGCCCGGCGAGCTTCGCGCAGGCCGCCGTTCCGCCGAAGGTGCCGGCCGTCGCCGGGCGGAAGAAGCGCAAGCCCGCCTTCGAGGCGAGGCCGAGCCCGGCGGCGACGTCCGAACCGACCGCGACCGCCTCGATCAGCCGGCGCCCCGAAACGCCGCCCTCGCGCTCGGCGAACGCCATGGCGGCCGGGAACAGCACCGCCATTGTGTGAACCACCGCGCCCTCATGGACGCAATCATATTCCGAGTTGTGGAGCTGGTAGGCGTTGAGCGCCGCCGCGGCCGGGGCCGGCAGCACGTCGCGCGCAGCCCAGACCCGCGCCTCGGCCGGCGGGCCGGCCAGCACGCGGCGCCATTCGCCCGTGAACGGGCCGCGCGAGCCCGCCGCCGCCACGCCGAAGGAATCGAGCGCGAAGGTCTTGACGGCCTCGACGGCCGCCGCCGGCAGGTCGTCGAAACCCGTGCCCGCGACATGGCGGGCGAAGATGCGGGCTGCGTCCATGCCCTGCCGGCGTTCCCGGGTCAGCCGGTCAGCAGACCTCGAACAGGCCCGCCGCGCCCTGGCCGCCGCCGATGCACATGGTCACGACGACGTTCTTCGCGCCCCGGCGCTTGCCCTCGATCAGCGCATGGCCGACCAGGCGCGAGCCCGTCATGCCGAACGGGTGGCCGATGGCGATCGAGCCGCCGTTCACGTTCAGCTTCTCGTTCGGGATGCCGAGCCGGTCGCGGCAATAGAGCACCTGCGAGGCGAAGGCCTCGTTCAGCTCCCAGAGGTCGATGTCGTCCATCTTGAGGCCTTTGCGCTCCAGCAGGCGCGGGATCGCATAGACCGGGCCGATGCCCATCTCATCGGGCTCGCAGCCCGCAGTGGCGAAACCCTTGAAGATGCCGAGCGGCTCGACATTGCGCCGCTCCGCTTCCGCGGAGTCCATCACCAGGCAGGCCGAGGCGCCGTCGGAAAGCTGGCTGGCATTGCCCGCGGTGATCCACTTGCCCTCGCCGCGCACCGGCTCCAGCCCGGCCAGCCCTTCCAGAGTGGTGGTCGGCCGGTTGCAGGTGTCGCGGTCGATGACGACTTCCTTCTCGGAAACCTCGCCGGTCTCGCGGTCGGTGACCAGCATGATGGTCTCGAAGGGCACGATCTCGTCGTCGAAGGCGCCCGACTGCTGGCCGGCGGCGCAGCGCAGCTGGCTCTGCAGCGAGTATTCGTCCTGGCTCTCGCGGGTGACGTTGTAGCGCCCGGCCACGGTGTCTGCCGTGTCGATCATCGCCATCCAGAGGTCGGGATGGCGCTCCAGCAGGCTTTCCTCGGTGATGTGGGTGCGGTTCATGTTGGGCTGCACCAGCGAGATCTGCTCGACGCCGCCGCCGACCGCCACCGGCACGCCGTTGACCATGCAGGCCTGCGCGGCCATGGCGACCGTCTGGAGGCCGGAGGAGCAGAAGCGGTTGACCGTCGCGCCCGCGGTCGTCACCGGGCAGCCGGCCCAGAGCGCGGCATTGCGGCCGACATTGGTGCCGGTCGCCCCTTCCGGGTTCGCGCAGCCGACGAACACGTCCTCGACCTCGGCCGGCTCGACGCCGGCGCGCTCGATGGCGTGCTTGATCGCATGGCCGGCCATGGCCGCGCCGTGGGTGTTGTTGAATTCGCCCCGGAAGGACTTGGTGAGTCCGGTCCTGGCGGTCGAGACGACGACGGCTTCGCGCATGCGATGTTCTCCCTGAAACACGATTCAGGGCCGAGTATTGCCAGTCCCCGCCCCCGGTTTCAATGGCCGGGCTCGGGGCAGGCGTCTTCCCCCTCCCGGGGAACCGTTCTAAAACGCCGCTATCCGCCCGCTCGGAGAGTTGACCGCATGGCGTCCGAGACCGGCAAGACGCCCCGGACCGTTGCCCTGTTCGCGACCTGCCTGGCCGACC
>JAJECZ010000411.1 GCA_022821735.1 Alphaproteobacteria bacterium
CAAGCTCGCCGAAACGCCGGCCGAAGGCGAGCAGCGCCTCGTCCGGGACAGGCTGGCCGGGAAACACCAGCACCTTGTGGCGCATCCAGGCGGCGTGAATGTCCTCGAACAACTCGTCGGTCAGCGGCCTGCCCATGTCGAAGCCGGTGACTTCCGCGCCGATCTCCGGCGCAAGCGGTCGTATCTCAAGCATCGGGCGCCTCCGTGTCAGTCGCTAACCGTGCGCGCGCAGCATACGGCGCGCGATGACCATGCGGTGGACCTCGCTCGGCCCCTCATAGACGCGCATGAGCCGCACTTTCTGCGCCATCAGCTGGAGCGGCAACTCCCTGGTGACGCCCATCGCACCGAAGGCCTGCTGGGCGCGGTCCACGATCTCTGTCGCCATCTCGGTGGCATAGACCTTTATCATCGAGGCCTCGGTGCGCACGTCCTCGCCGCGATCCCGCTTCACCGCCGCGTCCATCACCATCAGCGAGCAGGCATGGACCCTGGTCGCGCCGTCGGCGATCCACCACTGAATCGCCTGTCGGTCGGCCAGCCGCTCGCCGAAGGTCACGCGCTGACTGGCATGTTCGCAGAGCATCTTCAACGCGCGCCGCGCCATGCCCACGCACCATGCGCCCATCTGCAGCCGGCGCACGGTCAGCCGAAGCTGCATCGGCCCGAACCCGTTGCCGACCTGCCCCAGCACCTGGCGCTCGTGGACGCGGCAGTTCTCGAAGACCACCTCATAGGTGCGAGCGCCGCCGAGCATGGGGATTTCGCGCTCGACGATGAAGCCGGGCGTGTCCTTTTCGACGATGAAGGCGGTGATGCCGCCGCGCGCGCGTTTCTCCGGGTCGGTCAGCGCCATGACGATGGTGAAATCGGCGTAAGGGACGCGGCTGATCCAGATCTTGCGCCCGTCGATGACCCAGTGGTCGCCGTCCTTCACGGCGCGGGTGGTCATGCCGGCCGGGTCGCCGCCCGCGCCCGGCTCGGAGATCGCGATGGCGGAATGCGCCTCGCCGCTGGCATAGGGCTCCATGTAGAGCTTCTTCTGGCGCTCGTCGGCAACGGCCAGCAGCATGTGGAGGTTGGGCGAGTCGGGCGGGAAGACGAAGGGCGTGATCGTGCGCCCGAGCTCCTCGTTGACGCCGACCAGCGCCACGGCCGGCAGGTTCATGCCGCCGACTTCCTCCGGCGCGTCGAGCGCCCAGAGCCCGAGCTCCCGGCACTTCTCGAGCAGGGGGCTGAGTTCCTCGTCTGTCAGCCGGATTTCCCCGCCTGCCGCCTCGCGCGCCATCACGGCCTTCTCCAGCGGCATCAGCTCGTTGTCCACGAACTTCGCCACCAGGTCGCGCAGCATCACATGTTCTTCGACCAGATCGAACGGCATCGCCCCAAACCTCCCGGTTCGCCGGGAGCCTAGCCGCTTCGCCGCGCCGCGCAAACCGGGCAGGTGGACGGCCCCGCGAGCATACACGGAATTCGGGAGTGACTGCCGGATCGCGCAGCGCTATATTCCGGATTGGACGGACAATGATTCCGAATTGGACGGCAAGCTGTGCCAAACTGGACGACCCCCGCCGGAACCTTTGTAGCGCGGCATCCCGAGGCGCGCGTTCGCCTGGCGCTGACGGACACCCGTATCGTCGCCATCGTGGGGCCGCGCCAATCCGGCAAGACGACGCTTGCCCGGCGCATCGCCGATGACGAAGGCCGCGCCTTCATCTCCCTGGACGACGACCAGTCCAGGCGGTTCGCTCAAGACGATCCTGCTGGCTTCGTCCGGGGCTTGGGAAACGTTGCGATCGATGAAATCCAGCGCGCTCCGAATCTGATCCTGGCGCTCAAAAAGGAAGCCGACGAGCACCCCGATCCCGGGCGCTATCTGATCACGGGTTCGGTCGATCTGTTCAGGGGCGCGATTTCCCCGGATTCCCTGGCCGGGCGCGTCGAGACCGTCGAACTCCTGCCGTTCTCACAGGCCGAGATCGCCGGCGCCGCTCCGCCGCGTTTCCTCGATCGGGCCTTCGCCGGCGAGTTTCCGGCTGTCGAGGAGACAGGCCCGACGGCCGATCTGATCGAACGGGCCGTTACCGGCGGCTATCCGGCGGCGCTTGCCCGCGCCGCCGCACCCCGGCGGCGTTCCTGGCTGCGCGCCTATGCACAGGCGCTTGCCGAACGCGATGTCCCCGATATCGCGCCTGTCGGGAAACGGGACGAAATGACCCGTCTGATCGACCACGCGGCCGTATCGGCAGGCCAGTTGCTCAACATGTCCGGCCTTGGCGCGCGCCTCGGCGTCGACGGCAAGACCGTGGATCGCTGGCTGGTGCTGCTGGAGCACATGTTCCTGGTCCGCCGCGTTCGCGCCTGGCACAGCAGCGGGCTGAAGCGGTTGGTCAGGGCGCCGAAGCTCCAGTTTCTGGACTCCGGTCTGCTTGCGGCGCTGCTGCGGACGGAAGCTGCGGACATCGTGCAGGACCGCCAGAAGCTGGGACCGCTGCTTGAGAGTTTCGTGCATGGAGAGATCGCCAAGGCCATCGCCCTCTCGGACGAAGTGACGACCGTCACTCACTATCGCGACAAGGACGGCATGGAGGTCGATCTGGTTCTGGAGCGTTCGCCGGGCGCCGTTGTGGGCATCGAAGTCAAGGCGAGAGCGACCGCGCACCCCCGGGATTTCAGGGGACTGCAACGCCTGAAGGAGACGACGGGCGACAGGTTCGCCTGCGGGATCGTCCTGCACGACGGCGAGCGCATTCAGCGAACGGGCCCCGGGCTGTTTGCGATGCCCGTCAGGATGCTCTGGGAAGCCTGAGGGAAGGACGGTCCCGTTCCGGCCCGCCATCCGCCGGCCGCCTCGCCGTCACCCGTAAAGGACGGCGCAGCGGACTTCGATGCTCCAGCGGTCGGGGGCGTCGGGCGGGGTTGCGGGGTCCTCGAAGGCGCTGTGGAAGCTGAAGGTGCAGGGCCCGTCCGGGCCTTCGGCGTCCGCCCTGGCGCCTTTGGAGTGTGCCAGTTCGCCCGCCGAGTCCCACTGCTTGATGAGCAGCGCCTCGTCGCGGGTCATGGCGGACCAGTAGACCCAGCGGTGGCGCGGGTCGTGCTTGGCGAAATAGTTCTCGCCTATCCGGTCGCCATAGTGGATTTCGAAGACGACCAGCTCTTCCGGGTGCACGCTCGCGGCGTCGCAGAGCGCCAGCGGCCGGGTCGCCACCGGCTCGCGGGCGATGTTCCGCCAGACATTGATGATCGCGAAGCGGCCCTGCCCGACCGCTTCTTCCACCGCGTCGGCGTCCAGCAGCGCCGCGCCCTCGGGAAGCGCCGTGCGGTAGGTGTCGTTCAGGGTCGGCGGCCGGGCGAGGTCGCGGAGGCGCTGCGGCGCGCTGGTGAGCGTGTAGTCGCCATGCACAAGATGGGCCGGCCCCTGCACCTGCTGGCCGCCGGCGATGCGCTGCTGGCCGGACTTGCCGGTGGCAGAGCGGACATTGTGGTCGAAGGCCGCAACGGTCGCCGCGCCCGTCGCCGCCTGCACGATTCCGGCGCATTCCGGGTAATAGGCCCGCACCACCGCCTCATGGTCCAGGAAGTCCAGGTCCGGGTCGGCCATCGGCTGCCGGACCAGCTCGAAGCCGTTGGCGGCGAGCGTCGGCTGCCCGGAGGGCGGGAACGAGCGCGCATCGAGGATCGCCATCTCGCGCTCTTCCAGATCGACGCCCACGCGGCCGCTGTCGCTGCCGTCCCGGTCGCGCCGGGTCAGCACCCTGCCGTTCCGGTAAAGCGACGAGGCCGCCGAAGGCTGCATGTAGTGGAACACGCCGAGGCGGGCGTTCTCAGGGGCCGCTTCCCCCACTGGTTCGGTCATTGCCGGTCTTCCGCTTCCTGACTGTCCATCGGGGCCGCACGGCAAACCCGCCTGCCCCGCCGATACATAACCCCTATCCGGCGAAAATCCCATTGCCGCGCGGATTGCCGGCTCGATGGCGGAATCAGGCCGGGAAACCTGTTTGTTCGATTTATTTAAATAATTTCCTAAATAGGATTGACCCCAGGAATGCTTCAGCGATATAAGGCGGGAGGAAGGGGCGGCATCCCAGGAGCCGCTCCCCTTCCCGGTTCGCGCCGGCGCGAAAAAGCCCCTGAGAAACGGACGGGAAAGGTGTGCCCTGATTTTGGGGTCGCGCGCGCGGGCAATCAGGCGCGCGAACCGCGCCGGCGGCGACGCGCGCGGGCAGGCGGGCGCGATACACGCGAAACAGGGTCCCGCCGCACCGGGCGAGCCGGCGGCAGGGAGAACGGAACGCGATGGAGGAACGGCATGCGGGATACGGACGAGCAGCGATCCGAACGGAGGCGCGGCGGACCATGACAAAACATGACATTTCCGGCGGGCCTCATGACAAAACATGACATTTCACGACACTCCCGGCCCCTCAGCCGGCCGCCGGCGTCCCCTTCAGCCAAGCGAGCACGGCGGCGCATTCCTCGGTCGGGAAGGCGTGGGCCAGATCCGGGAGTTCGCGGTAGGCGACGGCCGCGCCGCGCGCCGAGAAGGCGTCGCGGGCGGCGCGCGCAATGCCGACCGGGAACATCCAGTCGAGCGCCCCGTGCGCCAGGTAGATGGGCAGTCCCCTCAGCCTTTCGGCGTCCACGAACTCCAGCAGCATGGGATGGAAGGTGCCGGCGAAGGGCGCCAGATGCGTCCAGGGTCCGGCCGACGGCAGGGCCGAGACATAGCTGAAGGTCGCGCCGTCGCTCATGCCGGTCAGCAGCCGCCGCGCCGGGTCCACGGCATGGCGCTCGCTTATCTGCGCCACGACATCCAGCAGGCGCGGCGTGTCCTGGTCGTCACCCATCAGCGCCCAAGTCCGGGCGGTCGAGGTCGGCGCGGCGAGGATCGCGCCCGCCGTGCGGGCGGCCCGGAGCCAGCTCCACAGGAACAGCCGCCCGTGCCCTCCGCCGCCGTGCAGCGCCACCACGAGCGGCGCGGGCGTTTCCGGGTCGAGGTCCTCCGGTACGAACAGCGACCAGCCGCCGCGCTCGCCGCGGCCGTTGCCGAAATGCGTGACGCCCGCTTCCGGCCGGGAGGGCCGGGCA
>JAJECZ010000113.1 GCA_022821735.1 Alphaproteobacteria bacterium
CACTCCGGAAACTCCACGTCGTAGCAGATGAGCAGGCCGAATGTGAGGCCGTCTACGGTGCAGAGCGCGCTCGCAGGCGGCCCCGGGGCAAACAGGGCCCGCTCATAGGCAGCGTAGAGCTGTCTCTTGCGGTAGATCACCGGCTCGGAGTCGCCGTCGGCGAAGGCGAGGCTGTTGAAGACGTCTGCGCCGTCGCGCTCGGCAAATCCGGCGACGATGGCCAGGCCATGCTCCCGGGAAATCGCGGTCAGTTGCGTGACCTGCCGCCCGTCGCCGGGTTCGGCCAGGTCGGAGATAATCGAGCCCGCGCCGTAGCCGGTCGTTGCCAGTTCGGGCGCAACCAGAATCCGGGCGCCGCCGGCCGCCGCCTGAAGGGCAGCCGCTTCGATGCGCGTCAGGTTTGCGGCGACATCGCCGGCGACCGCCTTCATCTGAAAAACGGCAATTCGCATCAGCGTTCCTCACCGGTCCAGGCGCCCAGCAGCTTCGGCAGGTCGCCGTAGCGCGCGATCAGCCCCACCGCCACAACTGCGATTCCAACGAAGAAAACGGAGACCGAGGCCATGGTCGGCGTGTAGCCGTAACGCAGAGCGTTGAAGATCTTGACCGGCAGGGTTTCCATCGTAAACCCGATCGTCATGTAGGCGACGATATATTCGTTCAGCGAGAGCACGAACGCGAACGCGAAACCGGAAACCAAGTAGGGTGCGATCAGCGGCGCCACGACGGTGCGGAACACCGTCCGGTCATCGGCGCCCATAGTGACCGCCGCTTCGACCAACGATCGGTCGATGGAAGAAAATCCCAGGGAAATCGTCACCAGCGGCAAGGTCACGAAGAAAATCGCGTGGCTGATCACAGCCGTCCATGGCGCGCCGTAGACTCCGCCGGTCGCCCAGAAGGTGAGAAAGCCAAGGGCGGTGATCACGGGCGGTAGCATGAAAGGGGCGACGCCCAGGACCTGGAAGACGCGCGCCCAGGGCGCGATGCGGCGCCAGAAGAACCAGCTGAGCGGCAGGGCGACAATCACCGCCAGAGCGGCCGAGAGAAGAGCCAGCCCGACGGATGCGATCAGCGCGTCGCGCCACTCGGCCTCGGTGAAGATGGCGGCGTACCACTCCAGCGAGAATCCCCGGGGCGGGAACAGCAGCGTCCTCTTCTCGTTCACCGAGACGCCGGCGACGACAGCCAGGGGTGCGGCCAGGAAGAGCGCGATCAGCGCCATGTAGCCGCGGCGCAGCCAGGAAGCCGAGCCCTTCATCGCGCGGCTTCCCGCCGGCCGCCGACCAACAGAACAAGGCCCACGAGGGCCAATGAAATCAGCACCAGGAAGACAGCCATGGCCGCGGCGAAGGGCATGTTGGACTGGTAGATCGCCTGATCCGTGATCAGAACCGACAGGGTCCAGTGCTGCGGACGGCCCAGGATCTGCGGCAGCAGGTAGGACCCCAGAGCGAAAACGAACACCATGATCAGGGTGGCCGCAATCGTGTGGCGCAGCGCCGGCACGACGACCGAGACGAAGCCCCGCATCGGGGAGGCGCCGAGCGTGCGGGCCGCCTCCAGCAACGACGGGTCGAGGCGCATCAGCGAGGGGTAGAGCAGCAGGATCGTGAAGGGCAGGGCCTGGTAGATCATGCCGGTCAGCACGGCGCCGAAGCCCGGCAGCAGCGCCTTGGGGGTTTCCATGAGATCGAGGGCGGACAGCAGGTTGCCGATGCCGGCGGTGCGTGAGAACAGGGTCGACCAGGCAAAGCCGATGATCACCTCCGACAGGGAAAGAATGGCCAGAATCCCGACCAGCCACACGACCTGGACCCGACGGCTGCACCCGGCGAGAAAGCTCGTGAAGGGCAGCGCAAGAAGCACGCAGCAGACGGCAACGGCCGCGGCCAGGAACAGTGAGAAGCCGAGCACGTCGCCGAAGAAGGGCGTCAGGAACCGCTCGTAATTGGCGATTACGAAGTCGACGGTATAGAAGCCGCCCTGCTGCCGGCGAAAGAAGCTGACGGCGATCATGATTCCGAAGGGAATGACGAAGAAGACGACCAGCATGGCCGCCGGGAACAGCAGCGGCAGAAGGTCGGAGAAGGTTCTGGCCGGCTCCCGCCTCATCGCGTCAGGACCACGCACGCCTCGGCGGGAAGCTGAATGCCGATCGGGTCTCCGGCCGCCGCTCGGACGCGCTCGCGGCGCGTCGAGACGGCGACGATCGTGGTATCCGCCGCCTCGACGAAGGTCTCGACGGTTCCGCCGAGATCGCGCAGGAAGGTCACGCGCCCGGTCAGCGCCGCTGTTTCCGGGGCCGTCAGGCGCACGTCCTCCGGCCTTATGGACAGGCGCGCCCGCCCAACGCCGGCGGGCAGGGTGACGCCCGGCAGGGGTACGCCGTCGAACAGGGCCCGGCCGCTGCCGTCGGCGGCGATGTCGAGCAGATTGGTCGAGCCGATGAAGTCGGCGACGAAGGCGTTGGCCGGCTTGCGGTAGATGTCCACCGGCGCTGCCGCCTGATGAATGCGTCCGTTGCCCATCACCACCACGAGATCGGCCATGGTCATGGCTTCGCGCTGGTCGTGGGTAACGACAATGGTGGTGATGCCCAGTTTCTGCTGCAGTTGGCGAAGCTCGACCTGCATGGCTTCGCGCAGCTTGGCGTCGAGGGCGGAAAGCGGCTCGTCGAGCAGGAACAGCCGTGGCGAGACCGCAAGCGCCCGGGCAATGGCGACCCGCTGCCTCTGCCCGCCGGAAAGCCTGCTCACCGGCCGCTCGCCATGGTCCTGTAGGTGTACAAGCTCAAGCAGTTCCCCGACCCGCGACTCCCATTCGGTCTTCGCAGCACCGCGAATGCGCAACGGATAGGCGATGTTGTCCCGCACGTTCAAATGCGGAAAAAGGGCCAGCGACTGGAACACCATGCCGAAGTCGCGCCTGTGGGTCGGCAGGCCGGTAACGTCCGTTCCGTCCAGCAGAATGCGTCCCGCGCTGGGCGCCTCCAGCCCGGCGATCAGGCGCAAAAGGGTTGTCTTGCCACAACCGGAAGGACCCAGCAGACAGACGAAAGTCCCCTTGAGGACGGTCAGCGATACGTTGTCGACCGCGACGAGTGAACCGAAGCGCTTTGCCACGCCCTCAAGGGTGAGTGCCGACATCGGATCCCCATGGTTTCCCGGCCCGGCTACCGGGGTCCATCGGTTGCTTCAAGAGCAGCCGTTCATCCGACGATCAGCTCGGTCCATTTCTGGTTCAGCCAGTCGGACCTCGTCTGGTAAAGATCGTATCGCGGGACGATGGGATCGATCTCCGAGGAGACGGAGGCGAACTCGTCGTCCGACAGATCGAGCAGGCTGCGCTTCACCGTCGGCGCGGTCCCGACCTTGCGGGACATGGTCGCCTGAATCGACGGCTGGCTCATATAGTCGATGAAGACGTGCGCTTCGTCGACCTTCTTCGAGGCGCGCGACAGGGCCCAGCAGCCGCTGTCCAGGATACCGCCCTCCTTTGGGAATGTCGAACGCACGGGATGCCCGTCGGCTGCCGCCAGGCCCGTCACGTCGTGATAGTACTGCCCCATGGGAATTTCGCCGGATTTGAGCGCCTGCTCGAACTGCGCTTCGTCGCGGTACCAGAGGCGTACGTTCGATTTCACTTCCGCCAGCTTCCCGAACGCCTTGAGCAGTCCCTCTTCGCTGTCCAGGGCCTCGGTGCCGCCCATGAAGGTCTTGGCTGTAACCTCCAGCAGAAAAGAGTTGGAGACCAGGGCGAGCAGGCCCAGCCTGTTCCGGTTCGCCGGGTCCCAGAGTGCGGCCCACGACGTCGGCGCCTGCGGATAGACCTTGGTGTTCGACACCAGGGTAATATACCAGGCCACAGCGCCGATGCCGGCAACCCGGCCGTCGGGATAGCGGTTGATGAACTTGCCGATCAGGTTGTCGCTGTTGGGTATGCGCGCCCGATCGAGGCCCGTCCAGAGGTCGATCGCCCGGCCCTTGAGCATGGCGACCTGGGACATCATCGATACGTCGGCGGGTGCGCGGCCGGCCTTGGCAGCCTGCGCCAACTGGACCAGCCAGACCTCTCCGGTCGGCTCCGCCACCGATTCGACGGCGATGCCGGTAGCCTTGGTGAATTCCGGAAAGATGTGCTTGTCGAAGGATTCCTTGAAGTAGCCGCCATAGACGCCGACCTTCAGCGAGCGGCCTTGCGCCTTCAGGACATTGGGCATGGCAAGGGTCCCGGCTCCCGCCAGTCCCGTTGCCACAAAGGTGCGGCGGCCGATGCCGCTTCTGGCGATTCGCTTGTTCATGTCTCCGCTTCCTCCATTGCTCATGTTATGGCCATCTGCCGTGGCCCGATTGATTGGACTTCCACTTCTCCACCTCGGTGGCGCGTTCCGATGCCGACCTTCACGCGAGTCGCGGGCTGAAAACCATCAGACTGAGAATCTCGAACAGCATCTGCGCGCCCAGCTGCGCCGTGTTGGTCGTGCTGTCGTACTGAGGCGCCACCTCGACGACGTCGCCGCCGATCACGTCGATGCCCTTGAGGCCGTGCAGGATCGCCTGCACTTCCCGGGTCGTCAGACCGCCGACTTCCGGCGTGCCGGTGCCGGGCGCAAAGGCGGGGTCGATGCCGTCGATGTCGAAGGAGACGTAGGTCGGGCCGTCGCCGACCACCTTCAGCGCTTGCTCCACGACGCCCGCGATGCCCAGCTTCGGCACCTCTTCGGCGTGGATCACCGTCATGCCGCTATCGAGGGAGAACTCCCAGAGATACTCGGCCGAACCGCGGATGCCGATCTGTATCGTTCGGGTGGGGTCGAGCACACCGTCCAGCACTGCGTTCCTGAACGGTCCGCCATGGTGGAACTTCGACTGGTCGAAGGACCCGCCGGTGTCGCAATGGGCGTCGATGTGAACCATGCCGACCGGCCGGTCGCGCCCGATCGCCTTCATGATGGGGTGCGTAATGGAGTGGTCCCCGCCGACGGAGAGCGGTATCACGCCGGCGCCATGAACCTTGTCGAAGTAGCGTTCGATGTCCTGGAGGCTGCCCTCCAGGCGGTACCGGCTGGCGAAGGGGACGTCGCCGACATCGGCGACGCGCAGATCATGAATCGGGGCACAGGCGAGAACATGGTTGTAGGGACCGATGCGCTCGATCGTGCGCAGCGCCCGCGGGCCGTAACGTGCGCCCGGCCGATTGGTCACCCCCAGGTCCATGGGAACGCCGATCAGCGCGACCTGAAGGTCACCGAAATCGGGATCCTTCGGATCGAATTCCCGCGAAGGAGCGTCAAGTAGAGTCGGTATTCCCGCGTAAGGCGCCGTGCGGGTGCCGCTGGCATCGAAGATCCGGTCAGCGACCCGGCGATGGGCCGGATCGAAAATATCGCCCCCATGACCTTGCGAATACTTCTTACGCAAGGCCGCCAGTTTGTCTTCGTCCCAGACCATGAGCGTTGCCTGTCTGCTCCCGGTGCAATGCCTTGTCCCTTTTGTCCGGTATCTTAGCGCTCTCGAATTGCGAGAACAATTGACATTAACTGGGCTTTTCTTATCAGAAATTCTCACATAATCTGAAAGCCATGTCGATCCGGCTTCCGCCCCTCAACCCCCTGCGTGCCTTCGAGGCTGCTGCACGGCACGGTTCTGTCTCCCGTGCTGCAAGGGAACTGAATGTCACCCATGGCGCCGTGAGCCATCAGATCCGCGCATTGGAGACCGCCTTGCAGACGCCCTTGCTGGAGCGTGGCGCCCGGCGGTTCCGGTTGACGCCGCATGCGGCCGCTCTGTTGCCAACCGTCTCCGCAGCATTCGAGGAAATTGCCGCAGCTACGGCGCGGATGACGCGCCCCTTCACCGCCGGCAGTCTGGCAATCAGCTGTGTGCCGGCCCTGCTCTCGCTCTGGCTGATCCCGCGGCTCAGCCGATTTGCCGAACAGTTTCCGGGGGTGCGGCTGCGGGTGGTCAGCTCGAACGACCCGGCCGCCGTGTACGATCCCGAGATCGACGTTTGTATCCGCTACGGCCAAGGAAGCTGGGGCGACTGCTGGGTGCGGCAGTGGTCCGAACTCGACCTGTTTCCGGTGGCCAGTCCTGCCCTGCTGAGCGGCCGTCCCTTGCGCGCGATAAAGGACCTGGCCGACCATGTGCTGCTTCACGCCGACGACGGGCGGGAATGGCAGACCTGGCTGACCGCCGCCGATGCGCTGGAACTCGGCCGCGGCGATTACCACTTCATGACCGACGCCCGCCTCGCCATCGAAGCGGCCATACACTCCAACGGAGTCGTACTCGGCGACACCCGCACGGTGAGCAATCTAATGGCCAATGGCAGTCTGGTCGCACCCTTCGACTTGGCGGTTCCTGCGATCGACAACTACTATGTGGTCTGCCGCAATGAGGTGAAGGCGGCTCCCATTGCCAGCGTATTCATCGACTGGCTGTTCGCTGCCCGCGATGAGGAGGACGCCAGGGCGGAAGTCCAAGCCGCGAGACGGCGAGCGCTGCGAGGCCCGCGCAGGCGCGAATAGCCGGGGCTCGGACCTGCCCGGCTTCGCAGGTACGTGATTTCGCCGACGTCGACACGCTCCTTGCGATATACCACGTTCATGCTTGTTATGGACATCAGGGCGGTTCCAACCGGCGACAGCCCGCCCAACCCAGCAAAAATTCCTCGATTCTTCGCTCGAGAAGCGCCGGTCGGCTCCGAAGGCTGACCCTGCACGGTCACGGAAAATCAATAAGCTGGTGTGCTGACCGGCGTTCAACCTACATGCCGATCAACAACCAAGGCCCGCTTCGCGAGCGTTGAACCATCCCGCTTGTTCCGGCCCCATGTCGCCGGTTTACTCCTTCGTTCCGGGTGACATTCACCCCCTACCTTCTGCCACTTCGCCTGGCACACCAGAGCCGAGCATGCGCGATTGGCGCGCTCGATCGCTCACATGCCAGGTCCGCTCAAGGAGTTTGTCATGAGCGTGTGACCGGCTTCGGCGTCCGCGTGCAGCCCTCCGGCGCCAAGTCCTTCATCGTCAACTTCCGCGTCGGGAAACGGGGACCCCTCAAGCGCATGGTCATCGCCCGGGTCGGCGAGATGCTGCCCGGCCAGGCGCGCCAGCGGGCAAGGGCGATCATCGAACGCGCCGTCAGCGGGGAGGATCCCGACAAGGCGCGCGAGGCGGTCCTGGCCGTTCCCATGCTGGAAGCGGTCTTCGCGTCCTGCATGGACGCGGGCGAAGGCCGGTCGCCGCGCACCGTCCGCGCCTACCGCTACGACATGGAGCGCTATCTCGGCGACTCGCTGCCCCGGCCGCTCGACTCCATCGATGCCGAAGACGTGAAGGACCGTTTCCAGCGACTCACCGACAACCACGGCTGGTCCGCCCCCATCGGTCGATCGACCTAAGCGAGGAGGCAAGGGTTCGATGAAGAGGATCGGCACGAGACATCACGGACATTCTTCGGCGCCGCCAGCAGGCGCTTGTTGCTGCGACCGGCGCCGCGGTCGAGGCTTCGTGGGCGACAGCGACATGGTCGCTCGCCTGGCAGTCGTAGAACCTTCGCGGTCGGACCGGCTCTCGCTCTTGGCTATCTCCACCGTGCGTACCTCGCCCGCCCATGCATGGAGATCTTGGAACAGGTGGCGGTGGATCGCCTTCAGGCGGCCGACGCCGGAGTCCCCCGCCGGCACGAACTCAAGAAGGCGGTGGGCGACAAGCTCGCGCTCTGCCACCTCCACCCGCCACGGCCCGGCCCGGGGAACCGTTCGGCGGCGAACACTGCAACAGGCCGCCGCCGGATGTCGCCCCTTTACATGCGATTGACGTGTGAATATCGGACTCTTGCCATCGGATAGTCGTAAATCGCAGACTTTCAACATATGGCAG
>JAJECZ010000255.1 GCA_022821735.1 Alphaproteobacteria bacterium
CTCGCGGGCGGCTTCGACATGGCCACCGGCAGGCGCAAGGCGGTTGACGGCGCCGGCGGCCGCGGCCTCCTCGGCCGTGAACCAGCGTCCGGTCAGCGCTACCTCGTCGCCGAAGGCGCCGGCCCCGCGCAGCCGCATCAGCCCCCAATAGACCGACCCGCCGAGGCCGCGCGAGGTCTCGGTGATCTGGAAGCGCGTGCCGGCCTCGGCCACCAGCAGGTCGCAGTCGAGCGCGATGCCGACCGCGAGCCCCATGACATAGCCGTGCACGGCGGCGATCACCGGCTTCCAGTTGACGGCATGGGTGAACAGCCGCCCTGAATCCGCCCCGCGCCCCTGCGGGCCGCCGAAGCGCTCCAGCTCCTCGCGCGGCCGCAACTGCCGGCGCAGCACGTCGGCCCCGGTGGAGAAGGCGCGCCCCGCCCCGTGCAGGACCACCACATTGGCGTCGGGGTCGGTGTCGAAGCGGGCCAGCGCCTCCGACAGCGCTTCCACCGCCGCATCGTCGAAGGCGTTCAGCTTCTCGGGCCGGTTGAGCGTGATCGTGACGATCGCGCCGTCGCGTTCGTAAAGGGCCGTCTCGCGGGTCATGGGGGCCGCCTCGCAGGATCTTCGGGTCGGGGCGGCGAGAATAGCGGGCGCCGCGAGCCGGGCGCAAACGGGGGCATGGACTACTGTCGAAAACCGTCCGGGAGCCGGTGAGCCGGCAACGCTACCCGAGCTGCTTCCAGAAGGCGTCCTTTCGTGTAAGCAGGCCGTCGCGGACCTTGTAAATGTCCATGCCGCGCAGGGTCCTTTTGCCGCCGTCCGGCGCGTCGGCGGTGACCTCGTAGGTCTGGATGACGGTGTCGCCGATCACCTCGAAACCGCCATTGCGGAACACCGGGCCGCCGCCGGGCGCGGACCAGCGGTCGGCCATGGCCTGCAGGGCGGCTTCCTTGCCGACAAAGTTCTCGCCTGTCGGCTGGCTCCAGACGAAATCGTCGGCCAGCGTCGGCGCAACCAGCGCCGTGTCATGCTTCGCGAAGCCTTTCACGAACGCCTTGAACAGCTTTTCGGTCGCTTCTTTGCGCTCGCTCATTCGTTCCTCCTAGCCGCCGAGCAGCACCAGAGACAACCAGGGCACCGCCGTCACGATGGTCCACACGATCATCAGCGGGATCAGCAATTTGAAGATCTGCCGGATGATCAGGTCGTAGTTGATCCTCAGGACCCCCGAAACCACGAACAGGTTCAGGCCGTAGGGCGGCGTGATGAATCCGATCGTGGTGCCGACGACGAAGACCACGCCCCAATGGACCGGATCGATGCCGATACTCTCCGCCACCGGCGCCAGGATGGGACCGAGAATGAGGACCACGGCAACCGATTCGGTGATCGCGCCCACGAGCAGGATCAACAGCATCATGACGGCGATCAGCACCGTCGAGCCGTAGTTCTCGCCGAGGTCGCCCAGAAAGTCCTGGATCGCCACCGGCAGGCCCATAACGCTGGAGACCTGTTGAAACTGGATGGAAAACACCACCAGTGGCACCAGCAGACCGGCCAGCCGCGCGCTGTTCAGCATGATGCCCGGAATCTGGCGCAGGTGGAGCCGGCCCCCAAGAAACGGCACGGAGCCGACGATGAAGCAGTAGATGGCGACGACCCCGGCTGCCTCCGTCGGGCTGAAATAGCCCCAGTAAATACCGAAAAAGATCACCCCGATCGCGATGAACCCCGCCCAGGCCGCCAACGCCGATTCGACGATCCGCCGGGGGCTCAGGTTACGCAGGCCGATCCCGCGCTCCACCTTCCCGGTCAGCACCACCGCACTGCCGATCAGCGCTATGACCATCAACAGGCCCGGAATCATGCCGCCGATAAACAGGTCGACGCTCGGCACCTCCATCGTGACGCCGTAGATCAGGAAGATCACGCTCGGCGGGATGATGACGCCGACGGTGCCGCCCGCCGCAATGATCGCGCCCGACAGGCCCGGGCTGACGCCGCGCTCGACCATTTCCGGCCCGAGCAGCCGCCCCATGGTCGCCGCGGTCGCGGCATTGGAGCCGGAGATCGCCGCAAACAGGCCGCAGGAGAACATCGCCGTCGCCGCCGTGGCGCCATGCATGAAACCGACGCAGGAGCGCGAGAACGCGATCAGCCTGCGGCTGATGCCGCCCTCCGTCAGGAAGTCGCCGGTGATGACGAACAGCGGCACGGCCAGGAAGATGAAATTCTTGATCGAGTCGTTTGCCGCGATGCCGACATTGGTCAGCGGGAACTCCACGACGAAATAGGAGGACGCCACCACCCAGGCAGCCAGCACCAGCACGACGGGGGTACCGAGAAAGAACAGCAGGACGGCGATGGCGGTGATGTTCCAGACGTTCAGAACTTCGCGGAGCCAATCGACGAGGAGTTGCAGGGTCGAAAGATCGCCTTCGCTCATCGGATTTCCTCCGCCGCGATATGCGGGCCGGTCTTGCCCTGCAACACTCGGACCAGCTGTTGGAACACCCGCACCATGGTGAAGCCCCAGCCGAGCGGCACGGCGATGGAGATCGCGGCGATCGGGATGTCGGTGCCGAAGATCTTGATGTTGAAGCGCTCATTCAGCATCACGACATCCCACGAGGCGACGATGACGACAGCGCCCAGCACGAACCAGAGCAGGCAGTCGAATACCTCCGCGCCCCGGCGCATCCCGTCGGGCATGCGTTCGCGCACGGTGGTGAAAGAGAGATGCGCGCCGGTGCGCACGCCGGCGGACATGGCGAACCACGAGAGCCAGACGAACGCGCCCATGGCGATCTCCGGCCCCCAGGCCGCCTGCTCGCCCGTGATCATCCGCCGGATCGTCTCCAGCCCCACTACCAGGATGATCGTCAGATAGGCGAGCAGCATCACCGCCTTTTCGATCCAGGTAATCAGGTCGTCGAATCGCTGGCCCATCAGACACACCCGCTTTCCCGGACGCCGTCAGGCAGTCCGGGATTTCCGTCCGGAAAAGAATGAAAGAGACCCCGGAAGCCTGGCGGCTTCCGGGGTCCGGCTACGCGACTACCACCACTTCTGGGCATTCAGCGGTTTGCCGCGGACTTTCTTCTCGAACTCGGCAATAGCGCCGAACACGTCGAGGCCCGCCAGATTGTCCAGTTCCTTGCGGATCCCGCTGTAGATCTGCCCGTTGCGCTCGACCGAGCCGCGCTCGCGGAACGCCTCCATCTCGTCCTCGGTCAGGCGGACATGGCGCATCGTGTCCTGCATCTGCACATAGTTGCTCTCCGGCGTCGGGTTCGGCCCGGCGCCGGTGACGGTGTTCAAGGCGACCAGCAGATTTTGGTACGATTCTTCGCTCGCCCTGCGGGCGGCTTCGCGAACCACGTCCTGCAGGCGCCCGGGCATGCGCTCCATCGCCCGCAAATTCATGAAACACGAGCCCGTTCCGGGGCAGAAGTCCAGCTCGAGCACCTGAGCTGTGACCTTGGTCATGCCGAAGCTCGCGGCCGCGCCGCCCCAGGTCTCCATGCCATCGACGACGCCGGACTTCATGCCTTCCAGCGTCTCGGTCCAGGCGAGCGGCACCGGGCTCATGCCGAGCGACTCGGCGAAATTCTGGATCATGGTGGAGTTGGTGATCCGGAGTTTGCGGCCCTTCAGGCCGTCCGGGTGGCGGACCTCCGGCAGGTCGCTGTATTTCAACCCCATGAAGATGTCGCGCAGTTCGTTCGTGCAATAGAGGAACTCGACGCCGTACTTTTCCCGCCAGACATCCCGGTAAACCGGGTTCATGGCCGGATCGTGCAGCAGGTTGAGAAGCGATTGCGGATCCCGCCACAGGAACGGCCAGTCGAGCGCCTGCGCGTGGTAGATGATGGCGGCGGCATTCTGCGCCGAGGAATTGCCCATATCGAGCACGCCGGCCCCGACCCGCTCGACGCACTGGTTTTCCGCGCAGGCCTGGCCGCTGTCGAGGGTCTGCACGGCGATTTCGCCGTCCGATCCTTCCTCGATCCATTTGGCGAAGTCATAGGCGCGGGTCTGCAGGAATTCTTCGTTCTTCGGATTTACCACGCTGACGCCGTGGCGGATCGTGTATTTGGCCTTCTTGGCAGCCTGCGCGTCCCTGGCAGCGAACTGGCTGATGAGCGTGGCAGACGTCGTTCCGGCAACGGCGGCAAAGACGGCCGCCTTGGTCCCGTAGTCTGCGGAAATGCGCAGAAAATCGCGTCGAGAAAGCGTCATGGCGTTGTTCCTCCCTGGTCGCCTGTTGCTTGTCGGTTCGAGGTGTTGCGGCCCCCTCAGGCTGCGATCGCCGGCGGCGCGTCCGCTTCCGGTATGGCGACGCCGTTTTCCTTTGTGGGTTCGATTGCGCCGCAGCTTCGCATTACAGGATTGAAACATGGCGGAACCGCATTGGCTAGGGTTCTGTTGCCGAACAGTCCCGGACGGCGCGTCGGCAGAGCGGCGCCCCTCATAAGCCGCAACCCGGCGCCGCCGGTATCAGTCCCAGCATCAGCTCCCTCCCCGAGAGGCGCTCCATGTCCAGCACATGGGCGGCCATGGCTTCGGCCCGGGCCTTGCCTAGCGCCGGGACGGCATTGGCGCGGAATTTCTCCACGATCTCGGCGTTGGTTAGCGCCCGGTCGCCGGCGCCGCGATTGACCGGCTCATGGTGCCTGAAGCGCGCGCCCGACCGGGTCTCGACCTCGACACCGGCGGAGAAATAGCGCGGGAAGAGCGAGTCCGGATCGGGGCGGCATTCGACGCGCGCCGCCAAGGCCAGCACTTGCGGGTCCTGCAGAGCCTCCGGCTCCAGTTCCCGGAGCCCGAGCCTTCCGAGCACCAGCCCGCAGGCCGCCGCCCAGGGGGCGCTGAAGCGGGCCGCATAGTCTTCCGGTGGGCTTCGTTTCAGCGCCTCCGGCTCCATCAGGGCCGCGATCAGGTCTTCATGCACCAGCACCGTAATGCGGGCGATGTCATCGGGCTCGAGGCCGCGGTCTCGGCGGAGCGCAATCGCGCTGTCGATGATCGCATGGGTGTAATGGCAGGTCGGGAAGGGCTTGACGGCCGATTCGAGCAGCTCCCAGCGCTCGCCGAGACCGTCTGCAAGCAACGAGAAATCGACCGTATCGGCCTCCTCGCCCATCAGCATCCGGAAGAGGCCGAAGCGTCCGTCATAGGGTCGCTCGCAGCCCTTGAAGCCCGCGCTCGCGAGTCCTGCCGCGGTGATGCCGGCCTCCGCCGCCCAGCCGGG
>JAJECZ010000377.1 GCA_022821735.1 Alphaproteobacteria bacterium
CGAACGGGGCGATCTCTCTCGATCCACCTCACGTTCACTCCTCCAAAGCCCTTCTCAACCTCTCCTCTGCCATCCGTCCCGATGGCTACCGGTTTGCTTCGGCCTTGCCGCCGGCACGGACGCGAACGGCGGTGCGGCCGACGCGACGTCGTGGGGAAGGTTGTGGAGGCGCGGGTCCCGCTGCGGCTCGCATCGGCGGCAGGATGGATCCCGGGCATGCATCCGCTTCCGGCGAATCCGCGCAGGACGAGCGCGGAGCGGGGCGGGAGGCCGATCACCGGCGGGCACCCGACCCAAACAGCAGCTAAAGCGAGCGGATTAGACCGGTATCCCCGCCGAAACTCTGCACGCGCTCGAAGGGGTCATTCGAAGTCGGTGCGGCGAAGCCCGGACTGCCGGATGATCGACATCAGCGTGCCGGTGCGCAGCTCCCGGTGGTCGGGCACCGGGACGGTAGTGGTCCGCCCGTCGTGCTTCCTCTGCATCACGATGTGGCTGCCGCGCCTTCTCACCTGGGCGAAGCCGCGGGATTCGAGGATGCGGCAGACCTCGCGTCCTGAAAGAACCTGCTGCCTAGCCAACGGCCACCTCGACGTGGGTGACATAGAACTCGGTCCGGGTACGCCGCTCGACTTCCTCGGAAGACGCGGTTTCGAAGAACAGCGTCAGCGCTTCTTCGAGGTTGCTGCGCGCCTCGGTCACGCTGTCGCCCTGGCTGGCAACATCGATCTCGGGACAGAGCGCGACATACCCGTCGCCGTCGCGTTCGACGATCGCCGTCAGCCGTCTGTTCATACCGGGCCTCCTTTTCCTCGCATGCAGACCGTCCGGGCTGACCGACTCTGGCATCGTCGCCGGCCGGCGACAATGAGGCCCGGCGTCGATCGGGCCGGGAGTGCGCTGGAGCGGGACCGCCGCGCAGGAGAGCGTGGGGTGTTGGCGCGGTCGGAGTGGGCGGACGTCGACCGGCCGGCCTCGATGCCCGGTGCGTCGAACGGTCGGCGACGGCTCCGGAACGGGAACGTTCGCCCGGAGCCGGTCCGCAGATGCGGCCTCGGGTTCGGCACGCTTGCGCCCCCTCGGCGCTCATGCCGGTGGCAGAGCCATGAGCGGGACGTTGGAGAGGATCTCCACCTGGTCGGGGCGCAGGCGAGCGAAGGCGATGCAGGCGGCGGCTTCGGATTCGGTCTCGAAGACGCCCAGCTCCTCGCCCGTCTCCAACTCGATCACGGCGATCTGCGGCGGCCACATCGACACAAGATGACGCTCGGGCGCGCGAGAGTTGGAACGATATGCGCAGCGCCGGCAGCGGGCGGCGCCACCGGCAGGTGCCTTGCAATCTACACAGATGCCCTTGGCGCGGCGGGCGGCATATCGTTTCCTGCTGACGGCGCTCTCCCGCTCAGGCGAGACGCGTTCCTTCTCCAGCGCGAGGCAGCGGCCGCAGCGCGACAGGTGTTGTTTTCCGGTCTAGCCGGATAGAAGCACGGGTTTTTTTCTCACTTTGATTGGTTGGTGGATTTCCCGGGATGGTGGCCGAGTGCGGGAAGGACACTGCCTGCGGCATTTTTTTGATCCTCAGCAGAATCCTCATTGCTGTTGAAGCTGTGGAGCGGTGGGCGCGAGATCGGCGAGTGTGGTCAGGCGGTGGGCAAGCGCCAGCTTGTCCTCCGGCTGTCCACACGGTCCGCAGGACGCCGATCGGTCCGCAGGACGCGTCCACGGCTCCACAGCTTGGCGGCGCCGGGGAGTGTCCGTAATCTCGGCCTCTCACTGAACCACAAAGAGAGGCCCGGGGGACGGAACTCCCGCCGGGCCAGGGCCGGTGCAGCTTCGCTACGAAACGGGGCTCACCAGCGAGGAATACGTTAAGACCGAGGCGTGGCGCGACGCAAGGCTTGAGCGCTGCCCGAATCACCCGCACGGCGGATGTTCTGTGGCAAGCCACGGCACCTACGAGCGGAAGACCCCGCCCGGCGCGAGGGTTCCTCGCTGGTATTGCCGTGAGAGCCATACGACCATCGGCCTGCTGGCCGACTGTCTGGCGGCGCGGCTGCCGGGCACGCTCGATGCGCTGGAAGCGGTTGTTGTCGTGGCGGAGGAGGCCGGCAGCCTGGAGGAGGCAGCGGACGAGGTGCGCTGCCCCGAGGACGAGGACGCCATCGAACTTCCCGGCGCCGTGCGTTGGATCCGCCGCAGGCTGAAGCTCGTGCACAACGCGCTTGTGCGCGTCATCGGCCTGATCCCCGACCTGCTCGCGGGCTGCGCGCCCACCATGAGCGCGGTGCGCGAGCGTCTGAAGAGCGACAGCGCGTTGATGGAACTGCGCGGCCTGGTCGCCGGGCAGCTCCGGACGCTGCCCGCGCCTCTGGGCTTCCAACCCCACGGCATCGACGTGGGGGATCGCAAACCGCAGTTCCAACAACGGGCGGGGCCGGACCCGCCGCCGGAGAGTTCGTAGCGTGACGATCCCGGGGCCAGGGAGTCCCTGAACGAGGATCGCACCATGAACAGCTCAGACGACGACCTTCGCCAACAGATCGCGCTCTTCCGATACGACGTCATCGCCGATCTGGTGCATCTGCCCGTGGGTGCACCGGGTGCCGGCGCGATGATGCGCGCCAAAGCCGAGAAGACCTACACGATCCCCGGAACCACCAGGACCCGGGTCGCCGCCGAGACCATGCGGCGCTGGATCAAGGACTACCGCTACGGCGGCTTCGACGCGCTCTACCCCAAGCCCCGCACCGACCGGGGGAAGCCCCGGCGGCTGCCGCCCGAGGTCGCCGAGCGCCTCATCGCGCTGAAGACCGAGAACGACGCATTGTCGGTTCGCGCCATCATCCAGAAGGTCAAGGAGGAGGGTATCGACCACCCCCTCGCCTCGTCCACCGTGCACCGCCTCTTCAGCCGCGAGGGCCTGTTCGACAAGAAGCCGCCCGACGGGGCGGATCGCCGCCGCTTCGCCTTCCGGCATGCCGGCGAGATGTGGATGAGCGACGTCATGCACGGACCCAAGGTCCGGCACGGCCGAACCCGGCGCAAGACCTACCTGATCGCCTTCATCGACGACGCCACCCGCGTCATCCCGTTCGCCGCCTTCGCCATGGCGGAGAACACTGCGGCGTTCCTGCCGGTGTTCAAGGACGCGCTGATCCGGCGCGGCCTCCCGGCCCGCTTGTATGTCGACAACGGAAGCGCCTACCGCTCCCGTCATCTCTCCCTGGTCTGCGCCAGGCTCGGCGTTGCGTTGATTCACGCAAGAGCGTTCCAGCCAGCGGGAAAGGGCAAGATCGAGCGCTTCTTCCGCACCCTTCGGGCCGGCTGGCTTCGCCACCTCGGCGATGACGTCGACAGCCTGGAGGCGCTCAACCGCAGCCTCTGGGCCTGGATCGAGGGGGAGTATCACAACTCCCCGCATCGCGGCCTCGACGAGGGGCGCACCCCGCTCGAGCAGTGGGCGCTGGCCTCGGCCGGCGTGCGCTATCCCGACGCCACCATGGACCTCGACGATCTGTTCCTCTTCGAGGTCAGGCGCCGTGTCTACAAGGACCGCACCGTCAGTCTCGACGGCCGCGTCTACGAGGTCGATACCGTGCTGGTCGGCGAGAAGGTCACCCTGCGCTACGACCCGGCCGCGCCGCCCTCGCGCCCTCTCGACGTGGTCCATGACGGCAAGCCGGCCGGCAAGGCCAGCCCTCTCGACGCCTACGCCAACACCGCCGTCAGGCGCACCTATCCGGCCAAGGAGATCGAGGCCGAGGACCCGGCGCCCGAGCCCCCGCCCTCGCCGCTGGCCATGCGCAACCTCAAGGACAAGAAGGAGGACGAGTGATGTACCTGCGCCACTTCGCCTTCACCCGCCTGCCCTTCGAGACCCCGGCAGAGACCGACGAGCTGTTCGAGTCCAACGCGCGCCGCGAGGCCGAGGCCAGGCTCGGCCACCTCATCGACCTGCGCGGCATCGGCCTGCTCACCGGCGAGGTGGGCTCCGGCAAGACCACCGTGTGCCGGCATCTGACCGCGCAGCTTCATCCAGGCCTCTACCGGGTCCACTACGTCTCGCTGACCACGGGCAACGTGCTCGACATGTACAAGGCGATCGCGTGGGAGATCGGCCTGCCCATCGAGCGCTCCCGCGCCTCGGCCTATCAGGCCATCCGCAACGAGATCTCCCGCCTCGTCACCGAGGCCAAGCAGCTGCCGGTGCTGGTCATCGACGAGGCCCATCATCTGCGCAACGACGTCCTTGAGGACCTGCGCCTGCTCACCAACTTCGCCATGGATTCAGAGCAGCGCCTGTGCCTCGTCCTCGTCGGTCTGACCGAGCTCAGGCGCCGCCTGGCCATGGCGATGCACGAATCCCTCAGCCAGCGCCTCGTCGTCCGCCATCATCTCACCGGCCTCGACCGAGACGAGGTGGACGCCTATATCAAGCACCGCCTCAGGCTCGCGGGATGCGAGCTGCCGCTCTTCGAGGAGCCCGCCGTCGAGGCCCTGTTCCAGGGGGCGAGGGGCCTGCCGCGCCAGATCAACCGCATCGCCCACTACGCGCTCTCCGCCGCCGCCCTCGACGAGGCGAGGACCGTCAGCGCCGAGCACCTGCAGCACGCGCTCGCGGAGCTGCGGCCATGAACGGCTTCCCGACCCGCGCCCCGGTCGAGCTGGAGGAGCGCCCGCGCGAGCAGCAGTGGCTGGTGGACACGCTGTGGGGCGAGCAGGCCGTCGGCATCGTCGGCGGCGAGCCCAAGTGCGGCAAGTCCATCCTGGCGCTGGACCTCGCGGTCGCAGTCGCCGCCGGCGTTCCATGCCTGCGGCACTTCGCCCCGGCCCGGCCCGGTCCGGTCCTGCTGTTCGCCGCAGAAGACGCCGGCCACCTTGTGCGCAAGCGCCTGCAGGGGATCGCCCGCGCCGCAGGCGCCCGCTTCGAGACCCTCGACATCGCCGTCATCGACGTGCCCACACTGCGCCTCGACCATCTCGACGACCGGCGCCGTCTGCAGCAGACCGTGGAGCGCATCGCACCGCGCCTCGTGATCCTCGACCCCCTGGTCCGCCTGCACGGCGTGGACGAGAACACCGTCGCAGACGTCGCCCCCATCCTCGGCTTCCTGCGTGACCTGCAGCGCCGCTTCGAGACCGCCGTCCTCCTCGTCCACCACGCTCGCAAGAGCGGGGCTACGAGGCCAGGCCAAGCCTTGCGGGGCAGCAGTGAGCTGCACGCCTGGGGGGACTCGAACCTCTACCTGCGCCGCCGGGACCGGCAGACCCTCATGACCGTCGAGCATCGCGCCGCACGCGGTCTCGACGACATCGAGATCGAGCTCAAGGAAGACGGAGAGGAGCCCTCCTTCCGGCTGCGCCAGCCGCCCACGGCCGACGCCGGGGCGCCTCAGCCCGAAACACCCGAATGCCGCGTTCTCAAGGCGCTCGCCGACGCCGGGGCGCCGCTCTCGCAACGCCAGATCCGGGAACGCGCCGCGACCCGGCACAAGACCGTCGGCGTAATCTTGCAAAAGCTCGTCCAGGAGGGTCGCGTCGCGCGCAACGCCGAGGGCGGCTACAGCGTCGTCGCAGGCGCAGCGGACAAGCGGGCGGCGGCCGCCGCCGCCAACGGCAGCAGTCGGCCGCAGGCCCCGCGGTTCCCGGAGCCCGGTTCCGCCAACGCCTAGGGGTTCGAGCCGGAACCGCCGTCGGGAACCACCCCTCCCCAACGGTCCGGAAGGCGC
>JAJECZ010000227.1 GCA_022821735.1 Alphaproteobacteria bacterium
TTCGGTGTCCGGATCGACGCCGGTATAGCGGAACTGGACGGCGTAGGGGGTGTAGCGCTCGGTCCCGCGCCAGAGTTCGACATCCGCGCCGCCGGCGGCCAGGCGGTCCAGCAGCATCTCAAGGTCGTGGGTCAAAGGGTAAAGCTCGCCGAGCAGCGCCAGCCAGGCCTTGAACGCCTTTTCCAGCGCCTGCTGGACATGGAAGCCGAACGATTCGTCGGGAACCGATGCGGCCATGCCGTCCAGTGTAAGCAGGTCCCGCTCGGCGGAGCGGAGCATCAGCCGGGCGCATTTAAGGTCGCTCATAGAGCACCCTGCCTTCCCGGAGCGCGCGGGCGAGGATGTGGTTCAGGGAATCGCGCCAATATTCCCTTTCGGCGAGCGTGAAGACGAGGATGTCCTTGTTCACGTCAAAGCCCGATGCCGCCCGGTACAGCCGCGCCGCCTCCTCCACGCGGCTGCGCCCCGCCCCGAATGGCTCCGCCTCGATGACAATCAGGTCGACGTCGGAGCGGTCGTGCGCGTCGCCGCGGGCGAGCGAGCCGAACAGGATCACCTGTTCGGGATCGGCCTCCGCCACGATCGCCCGGACCATCCCGTGCAGAAGCTCGTCCGTAACCGGGACCATCTTTCCTCCCGCCGGAGACGCATTGCGGGCGATGATGCCGGTGGCAGGGGGGAACGGCAAGCGCCGGCGACTTTTTCCTTCGCGCGCCAGCAGGCATAGTGGGGTGGGGCGCGAACGGGGATACGGACATGGCGCAGACGGCGGAGGCAGGGGTTGCGGCCGGGGAAACCCGGACGCTTGCGCTGATCGGCGCCGGGCATTTCCTCAGCCACTTCTATGCGCTCACCCTGCCGCCCCTCTTCCTTCTCCTTTGGGAAGAGTTCGATGTCAGCTTCACGATGCTGGGCGCGATGGTGACCGGCTATGCGGTGGTCGGCGGCGTGCTCCAGGCGCCCGTCGGGCTGGCGGTGGACCGCTGGGGCGCCAGGCCGGTGCTGCTTGCAGGCCTTGCGCTCAACGCTGCCGCCATAACGGCCATGGGGTTCGCTCCCAGCTATTGGGTGCTGGCGCTGCTCGCCGTGGCAGCCGGCATCGGCAACAGCGTCTTCCATCCCGCCGACTATGCGGTGCTGGCGGCGCGCATACGTGAGCGGCGGCTGCCGCGCGCCTACAGCCTGCACACCTTTCTCGGCTTCTTCGGCACGGCCGTGGCGCCCGCCACAATGCTGGGCCTCGCCGGCTGGATGGGCTGGCGGAGCGCGGTCATGCTGGTCGGCGCGGCCGGCATTGCGACCGTGCTGGCGATGGCGATGAGCGGGGCCGCCGTCGCCTCCCCGCCCCGCGCCGGGGATGCAGCATCGGACGCCGCGCCCAGACAGTGGCTGTCCCTGCCGGTCCTGATGTTCTTCGGCTTCTTTGCGGCCTACGGCATGGCGAGCGGCGGCATCATGTCGTTCACCGCGGTCGGGCTCGGCAAGCTCTACGGCCTCGACCCGGCGTCGGCCGGCGCGGTGCTGACGACGGCGCTGCTGGCGCTCGCCTTCGGCATCCTTGCCGGCGGCGAACTGCCGGACCGCGAGCGGCTGCAAGTGCGGATCACCGGCGCGGCGCTGGTCGGCGGCGGCGCCCTGACCGCGCTGGCGGGCTTCGCCGATATCGGCGCCTTCGGACTTGCCGTGCTGCTGGGGGCCGCCGGCTTCGGGATGGGCCTCGTGCTGCCGGCGCGGGACCTGATGCTGCGGCGGATCACACCGCCCGGCAGCACCGGCCGGGTCATCGGCTTCGTGTTCGTCGGACTCTCCATCGGCGGCGGCCTCGCGCCGCTGCTGTTCGGATGGACGATGGACCGGGACTGGCCGGCGCTCCTGTTCCTCGGCTGCGGCGCGTTCCTTGTCGTCGCCTTCCTCTGCTCCTTCGGCGCGGTCCTCGCCGCCCGGCGCGGGGCCCAAGGAGAAGGGCCGCCGCGCAGCGCGCAGCGGCCCCTGTAGTCAGCCGCAGTCCGGCTTTGTCGGTCAGGCGAACCACCAGCGCTCGATGATGCGCGCCGAATCGAGCGCCCAGACATTGCCCAGATGCTCGCCATGGGCCAGCTTCTTGGACTTGGCGTCGATCCAGTTGGCATACATCGGCACGGCCGTGCCGCCCTCGTCGCGGACGATGACCTGCATCTCGTAGTAGAGCTCCCGGCGCCTGGCCTCGTCGACTTCGGTCCGGGCCTCGGCGAGCAGCTTGTTGAAGCGCTCATGCTCCCAGTAGGCGTCGTTCCACGGCTTGCCGGCGGCATAGGCGGTCGAGAACATGATGTCCTCGGTCGCGCGACCGGACCAGAAGCAGGCAACGAACGGCTTCTTCATCCACACATTGGACCAGTAGCCGTCCGCCGGCTCCTTGATGACGTTGATCGAAACGCCGCCGGCCCGCGCCGATTCCTGGAAGAGCTGCGAGGCGTCCACCGCGCCGGCGAAGGCGGCGTCGGAGGCGGAGAGGTCGAGCTGCAGGCTGTCCACCCCGGCCTTCTTCAGATGGAATTTGGCCTTGTCGGGGTCGTAAACCCGCTGTTCCAGATCCGCATGGTAGAAGCGGTTGGCAGGCCCGATCGGGTGGTCGTTGCCGACCTTGCCGTGCCCCAGCAGGATCTTGCGGACCAGGTCCTCGCGGTCGAAGAGGTATTTGAGCGCGAGGCGCACATCGTTGTTGTCGAAGGGTGCCGCCGTCGTAATCATCGGGAAGGTGTAGTGCTGGTTTCCGGTGACCTCCGACACCTCCACGCCGGGATTGCGGTCCAGCAGGCGCACCGACTTGGCGTCGATGCGGCTGATCGCGTCCACCTCGCCGGTCATCAGCGCGCTGACGCGCGCCGCCGGGTCGGTGATCGAGATCGCCTCGACCTCATCGAACCAGGTTTTCTTGTGGGCATTCGGGTTGCGCTCGAGCTGCAGGCGCACGCCCGGATCGAAGCCGAGATTGCGGTAAGCGCCCGTGCCGATGCCGTCGCGGATGCTCTCGTCCACCATTCCGGCCGGGTGGATCAGGATGTGGTAGTCGGCGAGCAGGTAGGGGAAGTCGGCATTGCCGGCGTCGAGGACGAACTGCACCTGGTGGTCGTTCATCTTCTTCATCTCGACGATGGGCTCGACCAGCGGCTTGGCCGGCGACTTCGCGCCTTCCGCTACATGCAGTTGCAGCGATTCGATCACATCGTCGGCGCCGAAGCTCTTGCCGTTGTGGAACTCGACCCCCTTGCGCAGGTTGAAGGTCCACGTCACGAGGTCGGCCGAGGATTCCCAGCTCTCGGCCAGTTCGCCGACCAGCGAACCGTCGGCGGCAACCTCGGTGATGCAGTCGAACACGGCGCCCTGGGCTGCAACCTGCATGAACACGTCGGAATGGGTGCGCCCGTCCCAGCTGTCGGTGGTGTTGCCGCCCGAAAGGCCGAGCCGCAGGGTGCCGCCCGCTTTCGGTCCGGCGGCCGACGCCGCCCCGGGCCCCACGCCTGCCGCCAGCGCCGTAGTGGCGCTCGCCTTCAGCAATGTCCGTCTATCCAGTTTGAGGTTCATGGCAAAGCCTCCCTGAGAGAGTTTCGGTTGTCGTTCGAACCTGTCCGATATTCTAGTCGAGCCTGACGCGCGCCGCCTCTCCGATATTGTCCACGCCGCGCTGTTCCAGCAGCCGGTCGAGCCAGTCCGGGTCCATTTCCGGCACGGAACTGAGCAGCAGGTCGGTGTAGTCGTGGTGCGGCGGGGTAAACATTTCCGTCTTCGGCCCCGCTTCCACCACATGGCCGTCCTTCATTACGACCACTTCATCGGCGATGGCGCGCACCGTCGCCAGGTCGTGGGTGATGAACATGTAGGCGAGGTCGAGTTCGTTCTGGAGCCGGTCCAGCAGTTTCAGGATACCCTCGGCGACCAGCTGGTCGAGGGCGGAGGTCACCTCGTCGCAGATGATGAACTGCGCATCCGCCGCAAGCGCGCGGGCGATGCCGACGCGCTGCTTCTGCCCGCCCGAAAGCTCCGACGGCAGGCGGTCGATATAGCGGTCCGGCTCCATCTCGATCTGCTCCAGCAGCTCCTCCACCCGCCGGCGCAATGCGGCGCCCCGGAGCCCCCGGTAGAACTGCACCGGGCGCCCGATGATGTCCCGTATGCGGAGCTTCGGGTTCAGTGCCGTGTCGGCCATCTGGTAGATCATCTGGACCTGGCGGAGCTGGTCCTTGCTGCGGTCCCGGTAGCTGGCGGGCAGGGTCTCGCCGTTGAACCGCACCTCTCCGCTGCGCGGCGGCAGCAGGCCGGTGATGCAGCGCGCGACGGTCGATTTGCCCGAGCCTGACTCGCCCACCACAGCCACGGTGCGCCCCGCGTGAATGTCGAAGGACACCTCGTGCAGCACGTCGGCGGCCGCGCCGTAGCCGGCCGTCACCCCGGACACGGCGATCACAGGCTGCGCGCCCCCGCCGGCCGGCGGCTGCTCCGGCCGCCGGAAGCTCCTGACCGCCCAGAGCGACTTCGTGTAGTCCTCCTGCGGGTCAGACAGCATGGAGCGCGTGTCGTTCTCCTCCACCTCGTCGCCCTTCAGCAGCACCTTGATCCGGTCCGCCATCTGCGCCACCACGGCGAGGTCGTGGGTGATGTAGATGGCCGCCGTGCCGAACTGCTCCACGATGTCGCGGATAGCGGCCAGCACCTCGATCTGCGTGGTGACATCGAGCGCCGTGGTCGGCTCGTCGAAGATGATGAGGTCCGGACGGCATGACATCGCCATCGCGGTCATGGCGCGCTGCAACTGCCCGCCTGAGACCTGGTGCGGATAGCGGAAGCCGATGCTCTCCGGCTCCGGCAGCCGCAGCCGGGCATAGAGCGCCATCGCGTCTTCCTGGCTCTCCTGCTGCGAGGAGACGCCGTGCAGCACCGGCCCCTCGGTGTGCTGGTCGATGAGCCGGTGCGCGGGGTTGAAACTCGCCGCCGCCGACTGCGCGACATAGGCGATGCGCCGGCCGAGCAGGCTGCGCCTGGTCTCTTCGGATGCCGCGACCAGATCGATGTCGTCGAACTCGATCGACCCGCCGGCGATGCGGCAGCCGTCGCGCGTGAAGCCCATGGCGGCGAGGCCGACGGTGGATTTTCCGGCGCCCGATTCGCCGATGAGGCCGAGCACCTCGCCGCGGGCGAGATCGAGGTCGATGCCGTTCACGATCGGCAGCCAGTCCTCGCCCGCCAGGCCTTCGATCTTGAGGTCCCGGATCGTTACCAGGGGGCGGCCGGTGCTCATCGTCCCAGTCTCCTCGGTTTCAGTCCTTCAGGCCCGAATAGCGGTCGAGCATCCAGTCCACGGTAAAGTTGATGGCGACCGTGAGCAGCGCGATGGCCGCCGCCGGCAGCAGCGGCAGAGACGCCGCCTGCCAGTCGCCGTATTCGGCATAGCCGATATAGATGGAAAGCTCGCGTACCATCGTGCCCCAGTCCGCCAGCGGCGGCTGGATGCCGATGCCGAGGAAACTCAGCGCCGCGATCAACAGGAACACGAAGCAGAAGCGCAGCCCGAACTCCGCCAGCAGGGGGGCGGCGGCATTCGGCAGGATTTCCCTGAAGATCAGGTAGCCGATCCCTTCGCCGCGCAGTTTGGCGGCCTCGATATAGTCCATCACGACGATATTGCCGCCAACGGCGCGGGCGAGGCGGAAGACTCGCGTGGAGTCCAGTACGGCGATCACCAGGATCATGTTGATCGTGGACTGCCCGAAAATGGTGAGCAGCAGCAGCGCGAAGATGAGCTGCGGAATCGCCATCAGCACATCCACCGTGCGCGACACCACCTGGTCCAGCCAGCCGCCGAGCACGGCCGCGATGAAGCCGAAGGTCGCGCCGATGAGGAAGGCGAGCGCCGTGGTCACGAAGGCGATGCCGATGGTGTTGCGCCCGCCGTATAGCAGGCGCGTGAGCAGGTCGCGGCCCAGCTGGTCGGTGCCGAGCACGAAATCCGGGTTCTCGCCGGGGAAGAGGTTGAACTCGTCGAAGACCTGGGACTCGCCATAGGGCGCAATCACCGGCGCCGCCAGCGCCGCCAGGACGTAGAGCAGGACCACGGTGAGCCCGAAAGCCGCGGTCAGCGGCATGGCGCGGAAGACGGCGCCGAAGGGACCGGCAATGCCGCGGAAGCCGGTGCGGGCCGTCCAGGCGATCCCGGTCAGGACCGCCAGCGGCAGGACGACATAGGTGAGGAACCCCATCGCGCCCGCCTATTTCGGGTGCCGGAGGCGCGGATTGGTCAGCACCGACAGCACGTCCGCCAGCAGGTTGAGCAGGATATAGGCGGCGGCGAAGACCAGGCAGCAGGCCTGCACGGTCGGCATGTCGCGCAGCTTCACCGCATCCACGAACATCTGCCCGATGCCCGGATAGACGAACACCACCTCGACCACCACCACGCCGGTAACCAGGTAGGCGAGGTTGAGCGCGATGACATTGATGATCGGGGCCAGCGCGTTGGGCAGCGCATGGCGCACGATCACCCGCCAGCGCGGGACTCCCTTGAGGCGCGCCATCTCGATATATTGCGAGGCCATGAGGTTGATGATCGCGACGCGCGTCATGCGCATCATGTGGGCGGTGACGACGAGGGTGAGCGTCAGCGCCGGCAGCACGGTGCGGTAGAGCCGTTCCCAGAAGTCCAGATCGGCATGGATCTTCGAGATCGAGGGGAAGATCGGGTTCGCCGCCGCCAGGAAGAGGATCAGGATATAGGCGACGAAGAATTCCGGGCTGGAGATAGAGGTGAGCGTGCCGACATTCGCCGCCCGGTCGAAGATCGATCCCCGGTAGAGCGCCGCCAGAATGCCAAGCGCCAGCGAGAGCGGCACGGCCACGGCCGCCGCCGTGGCCGCAAGGAAGATGGTGTTCGCAAAGCGGGGCGCCAGCTGGTCGGCGACGGTCACGATATC
>JAJECZ010000289.1 GCA_022821735.1 Alphaproteobacteria bacterium
CGCCGTGAACTCTGCGCCACCGGCCTCTGCCAGGATCTTCGTGATCGCCGCCGTCAATGTCGTCTTGCCATGATCAACATGGCCGATCGTGCCTATGTTGCAGTGCGGCTTCGTACGCTCAAACCGAGCCTTGCCCATCGATCCCAAGCCCCTCTTTACGTTTCCTGCCGTCAGGCGAATTTGGCGCGGACTTCGTCCGCCACCGCCTGCGGCACCGCCTCGTAATGGTCGAATTCCATGTGGAACTGCGCCCGTCCCTGGCTCATCGAACGCAGCGTGTTGACATAGCCGAACATGTTGGCCAGCGGCACCATGGCCTCGATCAGGCGCGCATTGCTGCGCTGGTCCATCCCCTGGACATGCCCGCGCCGGGAGTTCAGGTCGCCGATGATGTCGCCCATATAGTCCTCGGGCGTCACCACCTCGACCTTCATGATCGGCTCGAGCAGCTTCGGGCGCGATTTTTCCATCGCCTCCCGCACCGCCGCGCGGGCCGCGATTTCGAATGCGAGCACGCTCGAATCGACATCGTGGTAGCCGCCGTCGGTCAGCACGGCCTTCACGTCGGTCACCGGGAAGCCCGCAAGCACGCCCGTTTCCAGCTGCGCGAGAAAGCCTTTCTCGACGCCCGGGATGTATTCGCGCGGCACTGCGCCGCCGACGACCTTGCTCTCGAATTCGTTGCCGGCGCCGGCTTCCTGCGGCTCGAAAGTGATGATGACGCGCGCGAACTGGCCCGCACCGCCGCTCTGCTTCTTGTGCGTGTAATCGACCTCGACAGTCCTGCCGAACGCTTCCCTGTACGCCACCTGCGGCGCGCCGATATTGGCCTCGACTTTGAACTCGCGCTTCATCCGGTCGATGATGATCTCCAAGTGGAGCTCGCCCATACCCTTGAGGATGGTCTGGCCGGTTTCATGGTCCGTCGAAAGCCCGAGCGAGGGGTCTTCCGCCGCCAGCCGCCCCAGCGCGACGCCCATTTTCTCCTGGTCGGCCTTCGTCTTCGGCTCGACCGCGATTTCGATCACCGGCTCGGGGAATTCCATCCGCTCCAGGATGACCGGCGCATTCTGGTCCGCCAGCGTATCGCCGGTTGTAGTCGTCTTGAGGCCTGCGATCGCCACGATGTCGCCGGCCCGCGCCTGCTTGATATCCTCGCGGCTGTTGGCGTGCATCAGGAGCATGCGGCCGATGCGCTCGCGTTTGCCCTTGACGGTGTTCATCACCGCGGAGCCGCCCTGGAGAACGCCCGAATAGATTCGCGCGAAGGTCAGGGACCCGACAAAGGGGTCGTTCATGACCTTGAAGGCGAGCGCGGCGAACGGCGCGTCGTCGCTGGAGGCGCGTTCCGCCGGTTCATCGTGGCCGACCTCGACACCTTTCACCGGCGGCACATCCACCGGGCTCGGCAGATAGGCGACCACCGCATCCAGCATCGGCTGAACGCCCTTGTTCTTGAAGGCCGAGCCGCAGAGGGTCGGCACGAAGGCGCCGGCGATGGTGCCCGCCCGGACACAGCGCTCAATGGTCCCGACATCCGGCTCGGTGCCTTCGAGATAGGCTTCCAGAGCCTCCTCGTCCTGTTCCACCGCAAGCTCGATCATCTGCTCGCGCAATTCCGACGCCCGCTCCGACAGCTCCACCGGAATGTCGCTATACTCGAACTCGGCGCCCAGCGTCTCGTCCTTCCAGACGATCGCCCGGTTGCGCACCAGGTCCACGACACCCACGAAGCCGGCTTCCGCGCCAATCGGCATCTGCAGCACCAGCGGCACAGCGCCGAGCCGGTCCCGGATCATCTCCACGCAGCGGAAAAAGTCGGCGCCCACCCGGTCGAGCTTGTTGACGAAGCACATGCGCGGCACGCCGTACTTGTCCGCCTGCCGCCAGACCGTCTCCGACTGGGGCTCGACCCCGGCAACGCCGTCGAACACCGCCACCGCGCCGTCGAGCACACGCAACGAGCGCTCGACCTCGATGGTAAAATCGACATGGCCCGGCGTGTCGATGATGTTGACGCGGTGATCGTTCCAGAAACAGGTGGTCGCGGCCGAGGTGATCGTTATGCCGCGTTCCTGCTCCTGCTCCATCCAGTCCATCGTCGCGGCGCCGTCATGCACCTCGCCGATCTTGTACGACCGCCCGGTGTAGTAAAGGACGCGCTCGGTGGTCGTGGTCTTGCCGGCGTCGATATGCGCCATGATGCCGATATTGCGATAGCGCTCGATCGCGGTGGTGCGGGTCATCGGGAGGGTGCTCCGACTCTGTCCGTTACCAGCGGTAGTGCGAGAAGGCCCGGTTGGCCTCGGCCATCCGGTGCGTGTCCTCGCGTTTCTTGACCACGGCGCCGCGCTGGTTGATCGCGTCGATCAACTCGCCGCTGAGGCGGTCGATCATGGTCTTCTCGGACCGCTTACGCGCCACGTCGATCAGCCAGCGGATCGCCAGCGCCTGCGCCCGGTCCGGGCGCACCTCCACCGGCACCTGATAGGTGGCGCCGCCCACGCGCCGGGACCGCACCTCAAGATTGGGCCGCACATTGTCGAGCGCGGCGTGGAAGACCTGCAGCGCATCGACGCCGGCGCGCCGTTCCGCATTTTCCAACGCCCCGTAAACGATCCGTTCCGCCGTGGACTTCTTGCCGTCCAGCATCAGGCAGTTGACGAATTTGGAGATCACCGCATCCCCGTATCGCGGATCGGGAATCGGCTCGCGTTTCTCTGCTGCGCGGCGGCGCGACATGGTTTCCGGCTCCCCTTACCGCGGACGCTTGGCGCCGTATTTCGACCGGCGCTGGCGGCGGTCGGCGACGCCCTGCGTATCCAGCGTGCCGCGGATGATGTGGTAGCGCACGCCGGGCAGGTCCTTCACCCGCCCGCCCCGGATCAGCACCACCGAATGTTCCTGGAGATTGTGGCCGACGCCGGGAATGTAGCTCGTCACTTCGAAACCGTTGGTCAGCCTCACGCGGGCCACTTTGCGCAGCGCGGAGTTCGGCTTCTTCGGCGTGGTCGTGTAGACGCGCGTGCAGACGCCGCGCTTCTGGGGGCATGCCTCCAGCGCCGGCACCTTGTTGCGCGCCTTCGGCGCGGTCCGCGACTTGCGGATCAACTGGTTGATCGTCGGCATCCCGCCTCCTTGCACGTCCTGCCCCGGCCGGGAACGGCCGCCCCGGACCCGCGGAACCCGACAAGAACGCCAGACGCCGCCCCGCACATCCCGCGCGGGCTCGCCTGAGCGTCCCAGTGTCCGGATAGTCGAACTCCGCTCGGCCCCAGACCGGCTCGAAGACGCGTCTAAACCGGCCGCGATGGCAGGTTTACCGCCGCCTCCCCGAATAAGGCTGGCGGGCTTTTACCGATGCGGCCGGCGGGCGTCAAGCGCCGAAAAGCCCTCGTCCGCCGGATTTCGCATCGTCCGCCCTGCGTTATTCCCCCGCAGCCAGCTGCTCGATTTCGAGCGCCTCGCTGCGAGCGTTGCGCTCGGCCAGCGCCTGCCGGTCGCGTTCGGCCGCCAGATTGCGCAGCCGCTTCATGACGCTGCCCGTGCCCGCCGGGATCAGGCGCCCGACAATCACGTTTTCCTTGAGGCCCACAAGGTCGTCCACCTTGCCGCTGACCGAGGCCTCGGTGAGCACCCGCGTCGTTTCCTGGAACGAGGCTGCGGAAATCCAGGACCGGGTATGGAGCGCCGCCTTGGTGATGCCCTGCAGAACCGGCTCGGCCTTCGCAGGGTCGCCGCCTTCCGCTTCGGTCCGGCGGTTTTCGTCCTCGAACTCGCTGCGGTCCACCTGCTCGCCGATCAGGAAGGTCGTGTCGCCGGGGTCGGCGATCTCCACCTTCTGGAGCATCTGGCGAACGATCACCTCGATGTGCTTGTCGTTAATCTTGACGCCCTGCAGGCGGTAGACCTCCTGGATTTCGTTCACGAGATAGGCCGCCAGGGCCTCGACGCCGAGCACATGTAGGATGTCGTGCGGCACCAGCTTGCCGTCCAGCAGCATGTCGCCGACCTGCACATGGTCTCCCTCGCGGACCGCCAGATGGCGCCCCTTGGGCACCAGATGCTCGCGCGTCTCCTCGGGATTCTCCATGGAGCGGATGACGATCCGGCGCTTGGTCTTGTAGTCGCGCCCGAACTCTATCCGCCCCTCCAGGTCGGCCAGCACGGCGAATTCCTTCGGCTTGCGCGCTTCGAACAGCTCCGCCACCCGGGGCAGGCCGCCCGTGATGTCGCGGGTCTTGGAGACTTCGCGCGGGATGCGCGCAAGCACATCGCCGGGATGTACGCTCTGCCCGTTGGCGACCGAAAGCACCGCGTCCACGGACATGAAGTAACGCGCCTCCAGCCCGTTGCCGAGTTCGACGACCTCGCCCTCGGGCGTCCTGAGCGTGATGCGCGGCTTCAGGTCCGTTCCGCGCGCCTGCTGGCGCCAATCGACCACGGTCCGGTTGGAGATGCCGGTCGCCTCATCCACGACCTCGCGCATCGAGACGCCCTCGACCAGATCGACATAATGCGCCACGCCCTCGCGCTCGCAGATGATCGGCTGCGTGTGGGGATCCCAGTCGGCGAGCCTTTCGCCTCCCTCGACAGCAGAGCCGTCGTCCTTGAGCAGCCGGGCGCCGTAGGGAAGGCGGTGGCGGGCGCGCTCGCGGCCCTGGGTGTCCATCAGCACCAGCTCGGTGTTGCGTCCCATGACGATCGGCATGCCCTTGGAGTCGACCACGACATTGCGGTTCCGCACCCGGAGTTCGCCCTCCATCACCGCTTCGACCGAGGACTGCTCCGCGCCGCCCTGCGCCGCGCCGCCGATATGGAAGGTGCGCATGGTGAGCTGCGTGCCCGGTTCGCCGATCGACTGCGCCGCGATCACGCCGACCGCCTCGCCGACATTCACCTCGGTGCCGCGCGCGAGGTCGCGCCCGTAGCAGTGGCCGCAAACGCCCGACTTGGTCTCGCAGGTCAGCACCGAACGGATCTTCACCATGTCGATGCCGGCCTGCTGGATCCTGTCGGCCAGATCCTCGTCGATCAGCGTTCCGGCGGCTGCGAGGAGCACCCCGTCGGACCCGGAGACATCGGCCGCGAGCGTGCGCCCGAGAATGCGGTCCGCCAGCGGCTCGATAACGTCGCCGCCCTCGACGGTGGCCCGTATATACAGGCCCGCGCTGGTGCCGCAGTCCCGTTCCGTGACGATGCAATCCTGCGCCACATCCACCAGCCGGCGGGTCAGATAGCCGGAGTTGGCCGTCTTCAGGGCCGTGTCGGCCAGGCCCTTGCGGGCGCCGTGCGTGGAGTTGAAATACTCCAGCACCGAGAGGCCTTCCTTGAAGTTGGCGATGATCGGCGTCTCGATGATCTCGCCCGAGGGCTTGGCCATCAGGCCTCGCATGCCGGCCAGCTGCTTGATCTGCGCCTCGGAGCCGCGCGCCCCGGAATGGGCCATCATCCACACGGAGTTCACCGGCTTGTCGGGGTCCGCGACCGCGATTCCCTCCATCATCGCCCTCGAGACGGCATCCGTGGCTTCGCTCCAGACGTCCACCACCTTGTTGTACCGCTCGCCGTGGGTCAGCAGTCCCTGCTGGTACTGCTCCTCGAACTCCTTGACCTTGGTCTGCGCGTCCTCGATTACCCTGGCCTTCGCCTCCGGGATGACCAGGTCGGCCTTGCCGAAGGAAATGCCGGCGCGCGTGGCGTGGCCGAAGCCCATCGCCATCATCCGGTCGCAGAACACCACCGAGTCCTTCTGGCCGCAATTGCGGTAAACGGCGTCGATGATGTCGCCCACCGCCTTCTTCGTGAGCACCCGGTTGAAGTGGTCGAAACCGACGGCGGCATGCTTCGGCAGCAGCTGCGCGAGCAGCACCCTGCCGGGTGTCGTGTCATAGACCCGGGTCGTCGTGACGCCGGCCTCGTCGGTCTGCGAGATCCGCGCCTTGATGCGCGAATGCATGCTGACCATCTTGTGCGCCAGCGCATATTCGACCTCGCCGGGGTCGCGGAACACCATGCCCTCGCCCGGGTCGCCCTCGCGCTCCAGCGACAGATAGTAGAGGCCGAGCACTATGTCCTGGGTCGGCACGATGATCGGCTTGCCGTTGGCGGGGCTGAGGATGTTGTTGGTGCTCATCATCAGCACCCGCGCCTCCAGCTGCGCCTCCAGCGAAAGCGGCACATGGACCGCCATCTGGTCGCCGTCGAAATCGGCGTTGAAGGCCGTGCAGACCAGCGGATGGAGCTGGATCGCCTTGCCCTCGATCAGCACCGGCTCGAACGCCTGGATGCCCAGCCGATGCAATGTCGGCGCCCGGTTGAGCAGGACCGGATGTTCGCGGATCACCCCTTCCAGAATGTCCCAGACCTCGGGCCGCTCGCGTTCCACCAGCCGCTTCGCCGCCTTGATCGTCGGCGCCATGCCGTAGGCCTCGAGGCGCGAATAGATGAACGGCTTGAACAGTTCGAGCGCCATCTTCTTCGGCAGGCCGCACTGGTGCAGCTTGAGCTCGGGGCCTACGACGATCACCGAACGGCCGGAATAGTCCACCCGCTTGCCGAGCAGGTTCTGCCGGAAGCGGCCCTGCTTGCCCTTGAGCATGTCCGAAAGGGACTTGAGCGGGCGCTTGTTCGCTCCGGTGATGACCCGCCCCCGGCGGCCGTTGTCGAACAGCGCGTCGACCGCTTCCTGCAACATGCGCTGCTCGTTGCGGATGATGATGTCGGGCGCGCGCAGCTCCATCAGCCGCTTCAGGCGGTTGTTGCGGTTGATGACGCGGCGGTAGAGGTCGTTGAGGTCGGAGGTTGCGAAACGGCCGCCGTCGAGCGGCACCAGCGGCCGCAACTCCGGCGGGATCACCGGCACCACGTCCAGCACCATCCATTCCGGCTTGGAGCCGGACTCGAGAAACGCCTCGACGACCTTGAGCCGCTTGACCAGTTTCTTGCGCTTCGCCTCGGAGTTGGTTTCCTTCAACTCGGTGCGCATGTCCTCGCGTTCCTCGTCGAGTTCGATGCCTGCGAGCAGCTCCTTGATCGCCTTGGCGCCGATCCCGGCCTCGAATTGCGAGTTCTCCGCGGCCGAGCGGTCCATCTCGTCCAGATATTCCTCCTCGCTGAGCAACTGTCCACGCTCGAGCGCGCTCGTGCCGGGATCGGTTACGACATAGCTCTCGAAATAAAGCACCCGCTCCAGTTCGCGGAGCGTCATGTCGAGCACCAGGCCGATGCGGCTCGGCATCGACTTCAGGAACCAGATATGGGCCACCGGGGCCGCGAGCTCGATGTGGCCCATGCGGTCGCGGCGCACCTTGGAGAGGGTGACCTCCACGCCGCATTTCTCGCAGATGATGCCGCGATGCTTCATCCGCTTGTATTTGCCGCACAGGCACTCATAGTCCTTTACTGGCCCGAAGATGCGAGCGCAGAAGAGCCCGTCGCGTTCCGGCTTGAACGTCCGGTAGTTGATCGTTTCCGGCTTCTTGATCTCGCCATAACTCCAGCGTCGAATCTGATCGGGCGAGGCGATCGAGACCCGGATTTTGTCGAACGAAGCTTCCTGTTCGGTCTGGCCGAAAAGACGCATCAAGTCGTTCATGCGGTGACTCCAGAGCGGGTTGGGGACGATGGCGCGGACGCCATCAGATGTGTTCTTCCTGAAGATCGACGTTCAGGCCGAGCGATCGCAATTCCTTGACCAGGACGTTGAAGGATTCCGGAATTCCGGCGTCGAACGTGTCGTCGCCGCGCACCACGGCCTCATAGACCTTGGTCCTTCCGGCGACGTCGTCCGACTTCACCGTCAGGATTTCCTGCAGGGTGTAGGCCGCGCCGTAGGCTTCCAGCGCCCACACCTCCATCTCGCCGAAGCGCTGGCCGCCGAACTGTGCCTTGCCGCCCAGCGGCTGCTGGGTCACGAGGCTGTAGGGGCCGATGGAACGGGCGTGAATCTTGTCGTCCACCAGGTGGTGCAGCTTCAGCATGTAGATGTAGCCGACCGTGACCTGACGGTCGAAAGGCTCGCCCGTGCGTCCGTCAATCAGCGTCACCTGTCCGGTCGGCCGGATACCGGCGCTTTCCAGCATGCCATCGATGTCGATCTCGTGCGCGCCGTCGAACACCGGCGTCGCCACCGGTACGCCGGCGGTCAGGTTGTTCGAGAGTTCGAGCACCTCGTCATCCGAGAGGGAGACAACGGAATTCTCGTAGTCGGCCTCGCCATAGACGATCTTGAGCTTGTCCCGAAGCTGCTCCATCGCCCTGTCGCTCTCGCGCACCTTTTCCAGCATGTCGCCGATCTGCCGTCCGAGGCCGCGGCAGGCGGCGCCCAGATGCGTCTCCAGGATCTGCCCGACATTCATCCGCGACGGCACGCCGAGCGGGTTCAGCACGATGTCCACGGGAGTCCCGTCTTCCATGTGCGGCATGTCCTCGATCGGCACCGCCTTGGAAATGACGCCCTTGTTGCCGTGGCGTCCGGCCATCTTGTCGCCCGGCTGCAGCTTGCGCTTCACCGCCACGAACACCTTGACCATCTTCATGACGCCGGGCGGCAGTTCGTCGCCGCGTTCCAGCTTCTCCAGCTTGTTTTCGAA
>JAJECZ010000059.1 GCA_022821735.1 Alphaproteobacteria bacterium
GCGCCTGATGAACGACATTTCGGAGGACGCAAAGCGACAATCGAGCTGTTGACGGGAGGTAACGATGATGGAGACCCGAGTTCTCAATGACGAAATCGTCGATTCCTTCGAGAAAGCCGACAAGGCTTGGATCGTCTGGGATGAGGAGGTTTCGGGATTCGGCGTTCGCATGCTGCCGTCCGGCGTGCGCTCGTGGATTGTCGGGTATTGGGGCGTTCGACCTGGAGGAAAGAAGGGCAGTCGCCGGCTCGTAATCGGCCGCCATGGCGAGATGCCGGTTGAAGAAGCAAGGCGAAAGGCGCGGGAGATTCTTGCCAGCGTGGCCTCGGGCGAAGATCCGGATGGCCGATCCGACGAGCCGGTTGCCGAGCCAGGCGTCGCACCGGATGCAGCCGCAGCGCCTGCTGCGGAGGAGGAGCCGGTCGGCCGATCGGAGGAGTCCGCTGCCGGGGCCGTAGTCGAACCGGATGCAGCTGCGGCGCCTCCTGCGAATGAGCCGGCGAAAGCGGCGCCAGGCATCGCTGCTGACAATGAACCGGCCGTTGTGGCAGTGACGGAAGAGGAACCGGCTGGCCGGTCCGACGAGCCGGTTGCCGAGGCTGGCAGCGCACCGGATGCGGCCGCAGCGCCTGCTGCGGAGGAGGAACCGGAAGAAGGTCAGGCTGGCCAGTCCGAGGAGCCCGCTGCCGAGGCAGTAGTCGCACCGGAGGCAGCCGTTGCGTCTCCTGCGGAAGAGCTGGCGGAGGCGGCGCCAGGCGCCGCCACTGACAATGAACCGGCCGCTCCGGCGATGACGGAGGACGGCGAAGAGTACGACCCGGAGACGGGTGAAATCGTCCCGGCGGGTTCGCAATCCGGTGCGAGGGGATCGTTCGATGAGGATCTCGTCTTCGAGGGCCGGAGTGCGGCGAGGGAACCCGGTCCGGAGCCGGCGGCGGGCACCGGGGATGCCGGGGTGCCTGCAGAACTCGTGGAGCAATTTATCGTCGGGGCGGTCCACCAGATTCAGGAGTCGCCTGGGGAGCGCCGCTTCGATCAGGACGATCCTCCGGCTGAATCTCCGGCCCGGATAGCCGGGGAGAGTGAAGAGCGGCCTGCGGACCGGAGGGGCGACGAGGACGAAAGACCTGCCTCATATGATCGCCAGGACGGCAATGTGACGGAGTCGCAAGGGCCGGAAATCCCGCAGGGCGGCGATCGACAGGAGCAAGCGGAGGGTGCGGACGGTCCGCCAGAAGAGGCGTCCGAGAGCGCGATGCCAAAAGAGCGCACGAACATGAAGAACATGATGACCGGGGCTGCCCGTCTGGTTGCCCGGATGGGCCGGAAGGACAAGGACGGGGAGGCTGCCGGTGGCGAGACGGAGGGCGCTCCCCCGGAGCCGGCGGCCCCGCCTCGTTCCGACAGTCCGGAGGAAGCGGCGCCTGGGGAGGCGAGGGACCCGAAGAGACCGCCCTTCCGGGACGACGGGCGGATGGCGGAACAGGCGCAACGCAAGGCTGCCTCCGAGGAAGAAGTGAAAGCGGCGAAGGACTTCAGCAACGAGACCGTGGCGTCCCTTGCGAAGAATCTCGACAGCGCGCGAGCGCAGATCGACCGGATCGAGGATATGAGCAGGGGCTTCGGACCCCGGCTGGACACGCTGTCGAATACACTGTCCGTCTCCATCTCCGACGCCAGGCGCCGGAAACGGCGCCGGGTCCAGCTGGTCCTTGCGGCCGCACTGCTGGCGCCGGTGGTGTTCGCCGCCGGCGGGGCGGTGCAGAGCCAGCTGCCGTTCCTGCCTCGTGCGGACCCTTCCATGGGCTGGCGGGACCATATCTGGGAGCATTACGGTTCGGCATTCACCGGCTGCTACGACAGGGCCCGGAAGGACGACTCGGGCCGCGTGAAATGCGAGATCGAAGTGCGCGCCCGGTGACTGTAGCGGGGTTCCGGGAGGCGGTTCCCTGGATCGTGGCTGCGGCCGTCGCCGGCGGTTCCTTCCTGCTGACTTGGACCGGGCTCGGCGCCGCCTGGTCCGATCCGGAAGCGGACTGGCCGCAGGTGCTTACCTTCGCGGCCAGCCTGCCGTCGCTGGCGGCCGTCATTGTCGGCGCCTGGCTCTGGTGCAGGGGCAAAGCGTGGACCGCGGCCCGGCTCGGTCGGGCCTGCTTCGTGTTCACGGCAGGGACGCTCGCGGCGCTCCTGGTCATGTCGATTGCGCTTGCATCCATCGATGTCGGCACTCCGGTGGAGCGGTGGTCGCAGTGCGGCCCCTTCCGGTCGGTCTGCGCGTCTTTCGTTGGTCTGCATGTGGCGAACATGATGGCGGTCCTGACGCTCGGCCTGGCATTTCCGGCGTTGTTTCCATTCGCGGCGGCCGGTCTCAGCATGTTGCTGCCTGCGGGTGCTCCGCCCGGTCGGGCGCATATGGCGCTGGCGGTCTTCGCCGTCGCGCTGACGACGGGACTGGCCGTCATGGCCGGGCTTGCGATCGGCGAGGCGTGAAGGGGCCGGACTCCGGTAGAGGGCAGGGTCTCGCGTCAAAGGCACAGGCGCCGCACTGGCCGAGTGTTCCGGACGGGCTCTATCTTCAGGGGTGGGGCTGAACGCGATTTTGAAGCGGCCTGGAGCCCTCCGCCGTTACGCCGCTTCGAAACGCTCCACCGTGATCTCGCCGGCGCGGGAGCGGGCCTGCCAGAGATTGTAGGCCATCTGCATCCCGAGCCAGGTTTCGGGCGTCGACCCGAAGGCTTTCGAAAGCCGGATTGCCATCTCCACCGAAACCCCCGTGCGTTCGTTCACCAGCTCCGACAGCGCCTGGCGCGTCACACCCAGCCCCTCGGCGGCCCGCGTCACCGTGAGGCCCAACGGCTCAAGGCACTGCCGCTTCACGATGCCGCCCGGATGCGGCGGGTTGTGCATCCCCATGAGCGTCTCCTCAGTGGTAATCCGCATAGTCTACGTCGACTGCCGCCCGTCCTTGAACCGGAAGGCCCCCACCGTGTGCCGGAGATCGTGTGAAATGGGAGATAGAAGTGCGTGCTCGATGACCGGAGGGAGCTTCCCTGCGACAATCAAATGCGTTACATGTAGCGCAAGGATCAGAAGGGAGACAAGCTATGGCCCCTGCATCCACCAGCGCGCAGCGCGTAGAGAAGCGCAGAGCGGCCCTCAGGGCGCAGGGGCTGCGGCCGGTGCAAATCTGGGTTCCCGATACCCGCGCCCCCGGCTTTGCCGAAGAGTGCGCCCGCCAGGCCGCGATCGTCAACGAAGCCAACCGGGCCGACCATGAGCTCATGGAATTCATGGACGCCGCTGCCGCCGATCTTGTCGAACATCTGGACGCCCTTGAAGCCGGACACAAGGAGTGAGGCGCGGCGATCTCGTCACCGTCGCGCTGCAGGGCGAACATGGCAAACCGCGCCCCGCGCTGGTGATCCAATCCGACCTTTTCGCCGAACTGACGTCCACGGTCACGGTCGTATTGCTGACCTCGACCGTGCTCGACGTCCCGCTGATACGCGTGCCGGTCGAACCTTCCGGGAGCAATGGCCTGCGCACACGCTCCTATGTCATGATCGATCAGATCTTCTCTGCAGGAACGCGCCGCATCGGGCAGGTTTTCGGACATCTTGACGATGCCGACATGGTGGCAGTGAACCGTTCGCTCGCCCTGTTCACGGGGATTGCTGCTTGAGGCTTGGGATGTTCAATCGAGTGAAACCGGCAGCTTCGGGTCCGGACAGGATATTTTGCAAATGACCTCGCACGCACGAAACCGGCAAAGCCAATCGATTAGCGCCTTTTTCGCGGAGAATCCGGGCACGCCGTTGGAAAATGCACACTGGTCCTGGTCCACCGTGCATCCAGACACGGGTGCGGCAGAACGATGACGGATTCCCGCAGATCGGGTAAGCTGGAAAGGGGACCCGACCCGACCCGACCCGACCCGACCCGACCCGACCCGAAAATGAAGTATCGGGCCATGCGAATCGGGCGAAGCTGATCGGTGAGACGGCAGCGCGGGTCA
>JAJECZ010000294.1 GCA_022821735.1 Alphaproteobacteria bacterium
GGCTATTGCATCGACATTCCGGGCACCCCCGGCAATCTGCGCACGGATATCCCGCTGTTCGCCCACAATTGTAAGGTCGGGCTGCCGCCGGACGCGGCCGTCGTGTTTACACCGGAAGGCTATATCCGGTTTCCGGCGCCCAACAAGTGCGTGACCATTGCCGGTGTGAACCGGGGCGCCCTGCCGGGCGCCGCCGCGATGCTTGCCGATTGCAGCACCTCGTCCATCTTCTTCAACGCCGCCAATTTTCAGCGTTTCGAGCTGAAAGCCGACGGCAAGCTGGTCCTCAAGAATTCCAACCTGTGCCCCGCGGTCGGTGCCGTCTCCGCCGCCACCTACTCAAGCGCCGACCGCTGGCGAACCCTGTTTGTGGACGATTGTGATAGGGCGGATGCCAAGCTTTCCCGCTGGGAGTTCATTACGCCGTAAGGTCGCTTGCCGCCCGAAGCCGGCCTGCGCCGTCCGAAAGTCGGCTTCGGCCGACTGAAGGCCGGAGGCGTAGGGTGGCGGTGACCCGGACGGCCTGCGCCTCGTCTGGAGCCTCGCCGACCCCGTCGGCGGCGAACGCGCCGGCGCTGCCTCTCCGGGCGCGGTCCCGTTACCTCCACTATTGGAGGATTCTATAGGCGTTCGGGGCCGTTTACGCTTCCACTGTCAGGATTCCGTCGCGGTCCAGGGACCGGCCGGTCCCGGGCCCGCGCGGCGCAGCGGGGGAGTGGATCGATGGCCGCGATCCCTGTCGGGAATCCCGTTCTTGAAGACAGTCCCTGCGGCGCTGCGCCGGGCGGCGAATTCGGGCCTGAGAAGGGCAGCAACCGGCTTGTTATCAGCCTGTCGGGCGCCGGTGACGGCCGTCGGGCGCCAGAGAAGGCGTTCGGGACCGAAAAGCATGTGAAGACAACGGATTGTGCCGTCACGGGAGCCGCGCAGGGCGGGGGACAGACCCGGCCACCGGGACCCGGGCGGGCGCGGCGGCATACCGCACAAAATGTCCGGAAGGAGGTCCGATGATGGCCGACATCCGAAAGAACTTCCGCAAGGAGCGGCGAAGCCGGTTTGCCGCTCTTCTGGTGCTTCTGCTTGCCGCCGCACCCACTGCGGTGGCGGCGAAGACGACGGCCGACAAGGTAAGTGACCAGGAAAGCCTCAAGGCGTTTGTTATCGACGCCAAGCGGCATATCGAAAGCCTCACGAACTACAACGATGTGATCGCTCTTCGCGAAACCCTTCGGGAACGACCGACATGGGTTGCCGGCGACATCTACCTCATGTTCGTGCTGGCCGACGGATCCGTCGGACTCCATGCCGGCGACCGGGCGTTCCAGGGCAAGAATATCCTGGATATGCGCGATGATCGGGGCGTTGAAGTCGTAAAGAAGATGATGGAAGCCGCAGACAATGGCGGCGGGTTCGTCGATTACGTCGACGGCGTGCTCAAGACGAGTTACACCGTGAAGGCGCTGACCGGGGCGGGCAACATATCCTTCTATCTGGTCGGCGGGTATTCGAAGGACCTCTCCTCCGCCCCGGCGGCGGCAATGGCGATTCCGACTCCTGCCGTCACGGCGGCCGATGTCGTCGACAAGGACACGCTGGTTGCGTTCGTGGAGGCGGCGGCGGCCGTCTATCGGCGCGCCTACGAGTCCGACAACCAGGGAGACATCATCGCTGTCCGCAATGCCTTCCGCCGGAAGGGCGGGCCGTGGCGTGCCGGCTCGATTTATCTCTGGCTTGTGGGCAGCAAGGGCGTCACCCTCTTTCACGCTACCGAGAGGTTCCGGGAAGGCAAGCCGACCGACATGGACCGTGTCGACTCGAACGGCCTCCCCTTTCCCAAGCTGCTTATAGGGGGCGCCCTGCGGGAGGGCCGGAAGTTCCTTCGCTACTACTACGACGATCCGGAAATCCTGGGGGACGAAGACACGGGGTCCCCCAAGTTCGGATATGCCGTGAGTTTCAATGCGCCGAAGTCGGATCAGAAGGTCGTCGTCGGCTCGGGTATCTACCTCCAGGCCGCCGAGTAGCGGTGCCCGGCAGGAGGTCAGGGCTCTCAACGCGTCCGGAGCGGTTCGTCAACCGATACCCGACGCCCCGGCGTCCGGTCAGCCCTTCAGCCGCTCGGCCGTTTCCGCATCCGCCTTCTCCGCCGCCGCGTAGGAGGGCAGCGCCGTTACCCTGTCGAAATAGGCCCGGACCGCCGCGGGCAGCGTTTCGCTGACCATGCGGCGGTATCCGCGCATGGTGTAGCAGATGCTCAGGTCCACGGCGCTCAGCGCCTCGCCCAGCAGATAGGGCCGCCCGGACACCGCCGCGTCGAGCGCCGCGACGCAGGCCGTCGCCCGGCCCTTCATCTCCGCCACCACAGCATCGAGCTCCGGGTCGAACTCGCGCCGGTGGTTGACGATCTCGCCCAGCGGCCGGGCGAAGGTCGCCTCGGCGAACCAGCTCCATTGCAGGTAGTGCGCGTAGCCGGGATCGTCCCTGGCCGGCTGCAGCCGGCCGTTGCCGTAGCGGTCCAGGACGTACTGCAGCATAGCGCAGGACTCGAACATGACCATATCGCCGTCGGCCATGACCGGCACCTTGCCGACCGGGTTGAGCGCCCGCCATTCCGGCGTGGAGCGATACTCGGCAGCGAAGTTCACCGGCACGATCTCGTAGGGCACGGACAGCTCCTCGCATACCCAGATGACGCGAAAGCCGCGGGTCTGCGGGGAGTGGTAGATTTTCAGCATGACGGTGCGCCTCCGGCCTTATGTGCTTATATGGCGCATAGTAGGACAAACGCAGCGCCGTTGGACCGGCGCCTTCCGAACCGGAGAGGGACCGACATGCAGGAGTTCTCGTTGAATACCGCGCCGGACGACCTGGAGGACCGGTTCGCGGCCGCGTTCGGCGGGCAGGCCGCGGTCGAACGCCCGCTGGCCGCCAGCGGCATGGGCGTGCGCGTGTCCGGCATCGACCTCAGCCTCCCCTTGCGTCCGGCGCAGGTGGAACTCCTGCTGGACACGCTCAGCCACTGCCGGTTGATGACGCTTGCCGGACAGGACCTCGACCGGTTTTCGCTCGCGGCGTTCGAGCGCTTCGCCAACCACTGGGGCGCGCCGGTCGCGCATCCCTCGAACTTTCTGCGCGGCGGCAAGCCGGCGCAGCAGGACGGCGCCAGCGACGGCGCCATCACCTACCGGCCCTATGCGGAGCGGAAGGCCGCCGCCGCCGACGCCACGCTGCCCGGAGTCCAATGCCTGCCGCACGAGTCGCCGGCGGTGCTCGTCGCGACGAACCTGCTCGGCAACGGCGAGAGCGAGGGGCCCTCGCTGAAGGACGGTGGTTCCTGGCACACCGACATCGAATATGAGCCATTGCCCATCTATGTGTCGATGTTCCTCGTCCACCACGTGCCGGTGGCGCGCGAGGCGTCCAACGGGCAATGGGTCGAGGCGCCGGCCGATACGGGCCCGGCCCCCTACCACCCCGGTTCCGACGACGAGCTCATGGCGCTCCGCAAACGTCTGCCGCTGAACGGGGAGACCGCCTTTGCGGACACCGCGGCCGCGTTCGCCGCCCTGCCGCCGGAAGACCGGGCAAGGCTTGAGGCGCTCCGGGTCCGCCGCTGCCTGAACGCGGGCGACGAAGGCTGGCTGACGGAACTCGTGCGCACGGACCCGCGGTCCGGCGTCAGGTCGCTGCACAGCCCTGTCTGGGCCTCGCGGCCGGGAGTCCGCCCCCCGATCGAGGTCGACGGCATGACGCCGGAGGCCTCCCGCACCTTTCTGGACGGCCTCGAGAAGCACGTCCTGCAGCCGCAGTTCCGCTACGACCACCTGCACGCGCCGGGCGACGTCACCATCTGGAACAACTACATGTCCCTGCACAACTCGCCGCCGATCAAGATCGGGATCGACAGGGCGGAGGATGCGCGGCTGCTCTACCGGCTGAGCTGCAAGGGCGCGCCCGCCCCCGTCCTGCCCCGCGACGATGACTCGTCCTGGATCGAGAGGCACATCACCGCAGGCTACCGCTCGCCGGACTCCATCGTCGCCCCGGCGCACTAAGCCGGACGGGGATGCCGTGGGCTTGGATACGGACCTGGAAACGGGCGGCGGCGTCGATCTCCGCTTCGACGCCGGCGGCAGCGGGGAGCCGGTGCTGGTCATGCTGCACGGCATCGGCGGCAATGCGGCGGTGTGGAACGGGATGCTGCCGGTCGTGGAGCGGCGCTGGCCGGGGCGCTGGATCGCCGCCGATCTGCGCGGCCACGGGCGCTCGGCCCACGCGCCGCCCTACGGCTACGGCGTCTTCGCCGCCGACGTG
>JAJECZ010000270.1 GCA_022821735.1 Alphaproteobacteria bacterium
TCCCCGATTGCTTCGTATTCTTTTCCCGGAATCCTCTTGACATGCGTCCCAAGTCCCGGTATCTTTTGCGATACAGGAGAGAAAGGCGACACGCCCCAAAACATGAAACAATCGTAAAAAATGGTTGTCTCGTGTCACACCGAGCATGAAGGCGCGAATCACCGGCTCGGCACGAGCGGCTTCCTCTACCGTTCGAACAAGCTCATGTACGACCAGGCTACCCAGTCGCTGTGGAGCACGATGCTGGGCGCGCCGGTCGTCGGACCGCTGGCAGGGAAGGGCATCGCGCTGGAGAGCGGAGCCGTGGTGACGACCACCTGGGGCGAGTGGCGCCGGCGGCACCCCGGAACCCTGGTGCTCTCCCTCGATACCGGCCACCGGCGCGACTACTCCGAAGGGGCTGCTTACCGCGACTATTTCGCGACCGACGAACTGATGTTCTCGGTCCCGGTCCTCGACACGCGGCTGAAGAACAAGGACGAGGTGTTCACGGTGCTGCTCGCCCGCCACCCCGAGGCGCCGCTGGCAATATCGGCCGCGTTCCTCGCCGCAGCCCCTGTCCATCACGATGCGGTCGAAGACACGGCGCTCGTGGTGCTCACCGATCCGTCGGGCGCGAACCGCGCCTACGCGAGCGAAGATGTGACCTTCACCCGGTACGATGGCGACCGGCGGGTCGAGGACGGATCGGGCATGATCTGGACGATGGACGAGCACGCCTTGATCGCCGAAGACGGGCGTGTGCTCCGCCGTATCCCGGCGCAGCGGGCGTTCTGGTTCGGCTGGCACGCCGCGTTCCCGAACACCCGGCTGGTTCGGTAGCGGGCGGGCGTGCCCTGCGGCGTCACAAACGGGTTGCGCAGCTCGATCGCCGCCTCGATGCGGGGTGCCCGCTCGACCTACCGGGCCTCGGGCGGCTCCGCCCGGTGTCTGGCGCGCTCGGAACGTCCACTTGCTGGCACCCGGCGCCATAAGCCGCTGACGGCATCGAGACCGCGGCAGACCCGGATTTTGTGATCCCATCAACCGGGAAGGTTCGATAGCAGCCCGGGCAACCGCGGGCATACGCCATTCCGTCGAGGCCGGGGACGCGCTAGGCTCGTGCCACTCACAGGTTTGCTGCAAACGGGAGCCGGTATGGGCAGATTCGATGGCAAGGTCGTGCTGATCAGCGGCGGGGCTCGCGGACAGGGCGCGGCAGAGGCGCGAGCCTTTGCGGCGGAGGGCGCGGCAGTCGTTTTCGGCGATATCCTCGAGCAGGAAGGCGCGGCCGTTCAGGCGGGGATCGAGGCGTCGGGCGGGATTGCGGCCTACCTGCCTCTGGATGTGACGCAGGAAGACGACTGGCGTCGCGCGGTCGGCTATTCGTTGGAGGCGCATGGCCGGCTCGATATCCTGGTCAACAATGCCGCGATTGTCATTGCCCGCGCAGCCATCGAGCATCGGACGGTAGAGGAATGGGACCGGGTGCAGGCCGTGAATGCGCGCGGTGTCTTTCTCGGAACCAAGCATGCGATACCGGCGATGCGGGCGTCCGGCGGCGGTTCGATCGTCAATATCGTGTCGGTGGCCGGCATCGGCCAGTCGACCCACCAGGAGCCCGCCTATGCCGCCAGCAAGGGTGCGGTGCGGATATTCACCAAGGTGACGGCAGCGCAGCATGCCGGGGACGGCATTCGCTGCAACGCGGTGCTTCCCGGCCCGATAGACACCGAAATGCTGCGGAGCGCGATGTCCGAGCCGGCAGTGTTGGCCGAGCGTGTGTCCCGGGTCCCCATGGGACGCATCGGGACGATCGACGAGGTCGTCGCGGCAGTGCTGTTTCTTGCGTCGGATGCCGCCTCTTACATGACCGGCGGCGAAATGGTGGTCGATGGCGGTGCGACCAGCATGTAGCCGACGGTCCGTTCCTGCGCCGTCGCGCGGGCGTCAGGGCTGGCGCATGCCGCCCTCCGGGTCGGCGTAGGCGACCGACTCGATCTCGATCAGGAACTCCTCCTTCACCAGCCGGTCGACGATCAGCAACGTATTCGGCGGATACACCTCGCCGCCGAAGAGCACGGGAAACAACTCGGCCCGGAGCGCCATGAACCGCTCGATATCCTGGGAATGGACGAGGTAGGTGGTGAACCTGACGATATGGTTGAAGGTGAGGCCCGTGCCTTCGAGGACCGCGCCCAGATTGTCGAGCACCTGGCGCATCTGGGCGTCGAAATCGTTCTTGCCGACCACGCTGCCGTCGCGCCCGACCGAAAGCTGGCCGGCGATGTGCAGCGTCGCGCCGGCGGGTACCGCCGTTGCGTGCGAATAGAGGCCCTGGGCCGGGCCGGTGTTCGGCGGATTGATGTAGGCGATGGAGTCTGCCGGCATCGTCGTTTCCTTCAGGATTGGGAGACTTCGCCCACTTTAGCCCGCATTTCTCACCGGGGTCATGGTCGGCGCGGCGGAGAACTCGATCTGAAATCCGCGCAGACGGCCCCGCAATTCGGGCAACGCCCGCAACGGTCGCCCCGGACTTGGCTCCGGGCGCTCCCGGTCCGGTCCGGCAATCCGATCGAGCGGTTGAGCGAACCCGGCCCGTTCAGGCTCCGAGACCGCCGGCGACGGTAATGAATTCGACCACGTCGGAGAGACCCTCGCCGGTCTTGAGATTGGTGAACACCCACGGGCGGCCGCCGCGCATGCGTTCGGTGTCGGCGCGCATGACATCGAGGTTCGCGCCGACCAGCGGGGCGAGGTCGATCTTGTTGATGACCAGAAGGTCGGAGCGCGTGATCCCCGGCCCGCCCTTGCGCGGGATTTTCTCCCCGGCCGCCACGTCGATCACATAGATCGTCAAGTCGGCGAGCTCCGGGCTGAAGGTGGCCGCGAGATTGTCGCCGCCCGACTCGATCAGGCAGAGTTCGGCTGAGGGGAAGCGGCCGCACATGTCCGCAATCGCCGAGAGGTTGATCGAGGCGTCCTCGCGGATGGCGGTGTGCGGGCAGCCGCCCGTTTCCACCCCCTCGATCCGCTCCGCCGGAAGCGCGCCCGCCTCGGTCAGGATGCGCTGGTCCTCGCGCGTGTAGATGTCGTTGGTGATGACGAACAGGTCGTGGCGGTCGCGCAGGCTCTTGCAGAGCGCTTCCGCGAGCGCGGTCTTGCCGGAGCCGACCGGCCCGCCGATGCCGACCCTGAGGGGCCCGTGTGGTGGAGTTGTCGTCATGAGCGGAATATCCTCGAATACTGGGTTTCGTGGCGCATGGAGAAGATGTCGACCGACGGAGCGGCTGCGCCGGCTTCCTCCGGCGGCGTCGCGGCGGCAAGCGCCGCAGCCTCGAGAACTGCGGGCTCCAGGGCGGCCGTGATCTTCTGCCCGTCGGTCTGGCCGAGCGGCACGAGCCGAACCCCCGCCGAGACGATCATCGCCGCAAAGGCGTGCAGATAGCAGGTGAGCGCCGGCTCCAGCGCGACGCCGTGCACGGAGGACGCGAACCCGGCGGCCACGCTGAGCGGCGGGCGCTCCTCGAGCATTTCGGCGAGCATGTCGACAGCCGGATGGGGCCACGCGGCGCCAAGCGTTTTCAGGAACGCCTCGCCTTGCCGTTCGGATTCCAGCGCGAACTCGGCGGTTCCGGTCCAGGCGCGGGCCTCGTCCGCCAGCGCGGCAGCCGCAATGGCATCCGGTCCGGCCCTGTGCGCGGCGGCGAAGAACACGCCGTCCACCTGTCCCGCGCCGTGCAGGAGCAGCCATTCCGTCCACCGGGCAAGGCTCTGCCGGTCGCCGACCGTGCCCGCCTCGACCACCGCTTCCAGGCCGTGGCTGTAGGCATAGCCGCCGACCGGAAAGGCGGGCGAGAACCAGGCCTGGAGCCGCAGGAGGTCGCCGGGGCCGGTCATGGGTGATCATGTCCGTGGCCATGACCGTGGTCATGGTCGTGGTCATGGCTGTGGCCGGAATAGGCGCCACCCTCCGGCTGGAAGGGCTCGACCGTCTCGGCCACGGCGCCGCCCAGATTTCGCAGCATGTCCGCCAGCACATGGTCCGGGCGGATTAGGATGGCGTCCGCGCGGATTTCGGCCGGCGTGTGCCGGTTGCCGAGATGCCAGGCAAGCCGCGCCACCAGCTCCGGCGCGGCGGTGGTTATCCGCAGGACCGGCTCCGGCCGGGCGGCGACCGCGATCCAGCCGCCGTCGGCGCAGCGCAGCCCGTCCCCTTCCGCCATTGCGACGGCCTTCGGCAGGTCGAGCAGGACCGCCTCGCCCCCGACCGTCTCCAGCCTGAGGCGGCGGCGGTGCCGGTCGTCGAAGGCGAGGCTGACGCGCCCCGCCGCCTCGTGCTCCGGCCAATGCCCGCGCGGGCGGTGTTCGACAGCGCGCCGCATCGCACTAGAACAGGAAGTAGCGCTGCGCCATCGACAGCACTTTCGCCGGCTCGCAGGTGAGCAGCGCGCCGCCCGCGCGCACCTCGTAGGTTTCGGGATCGACTTCGATATCGGGCATGAGGTCGTTCAGCACCATGTTTCCCTTTCCGATGGTTCGCGTGCGGTGCACCGGTTCAAGCCGCCGGGCCGTGTCGAAACCCGCATCGAGCCCGGCCTCGCTGACGAAGGTGACGGAGGTCGCCGGCCGCGCCCGCCCGAAGCCTGCGAACATCGGCCGGAAATGCTCCGGCTGCGGCGTCGGGATGGAGGCGTTGGGGTCTCCCATGACGGCGGCTGCGATCATGCCCCCCTTCACCACCAGGTCCGGTTTCACGCCGAAGAAGGCCGGCGACCAGACGACGAGGTCGGCCAGCTTGCCGGCCTCGACCGAGCCGATATGGTCCGCCATGCCGTGCGCGATGGCGGGGTTGATGGTGTATTTGGCGATATAGCGCCGGGCGCGCAGATTGTCGTTTTCGCCGCTCTCGCCCTCAAGCCGGCCGAACTGGCGCTTCATCTTGTCGGCCGTCTGCCATGTGCGGATCGCCACCTCGCCGACCCGGCCCATCGCCTGGCTGTCCGACGCGATGATCGAGAACGCGCCCATGTCGTGCAGGATGTCCTCGGCCGCGATGGTCTCCTTGCGGATGCGGCTCTCCGCGAAGGCAACATCCTCGGCGATGCGCGGGTCCAGATGGTGGCAGACCATGAGCATGTCGAGATGCTCGTCCACCGTGTTGACCGTGTAGGGGCGCGTCGGGTTGGTCGAGGACGGGATCACATTGTCGAGCCCGCAGACCTTGATGATGTCCGGCGCATGGCCGCCGCCCGCCCCCTCGGTGTGGAAGGCGTGGATCGTGCGGCCCTTGAAGGCGGTGACGGTGTGTTCGACGAAGCCGGACTCGTTGAGCGTGTCGGTGTGGATCATCACCTGGACGTCCATCGCGTCGGCAACGCCGAGGCAGGTGTCGATGGCGGCCGGCGTCGTGCCCCAGTCCTCGTGGAGCTTGAGCGCGCAGGCGCCCGCCCGCACCTGCTCCTCCAGCGCGGCCGGCAGGCTCGCATTGCCCTTGCCGGCGAAACCGAGGTTCATGGCAAAGCCGTCGGCGGCCTCGATCATCCTCTGCAGGTGCCAGGGGCCCGGCGTGCAGGTGGTGGCGTTGGTGCCGGTGGCAGGGCCGGTGCCGCCGCCCATCATGGTCGTGATGCCGGAGGCCAGCGCCTCCTCGATCTGCTGCGGGCAGATGAAGTGGATATGGCAGTCGAAGCCGCCGGCGGTGACGATCTTGCCCTCGCCGGCGACAATCTCGGTGCCCGGTCCGATGACGATGTCCACGCCGTCCTGGATGTCGGGGTTTCCCGCCTTGCCGACGGCCAGGATGCGCCCGTCGCGGATGCCGATATCGGCCTTGACGACGCCCCAGTGGTCGAGGATCAGCGCGTTGGTCACCACCGTGTCGGCCGCGCCCTCGGCCCGCGTCGCCTGGGACTGGCCCATGCCGTCCCGGATGACCTTGCCGCCGCCGAATTTCACCTCGTCGCCATAGGCGGTGAAGTCGCGCTCGACCTCGATGAACAGCTCGGTGTCGGCAAGGCGGACCCGGTCGCCCACGGTCGGCCCGAACATGTCCGCATAGTCCCGGCGGGGGATCGCATAGGCCATGTCAGCGCTTCCCGTCGAGCGCGCCCATGACCCGCCCGTTGAAGCCGACGGCGCGTCGGGTGCCGCGATAGGGGACCAGCGGCGCAAGGCGCGTCTGGCCCGGCTCGAAGCGCATGGCGGTGCCGGCCGGAATGTCGAGGCGCCATCCCCGCGCCCGCTCGCGGTCGAACTGCAGCGCCGGATTGACCTCGAAGAAATGGAAATGGCTGCCGACCTGGACGGGCCGGTCGCCGCCGTTCGCGACCTCGATCTCGACGGTCTCGAGGCCCTGGTTGAGCAGGAGCTCGCCCTCGGCAGTCAGGATTTCCCCCGGAATCATCGTATCTCCCCTCAGCGGATCGGGTTGTGGACGGTGACCAGCTTCACCCCGTCGGGAAAGGTCGCCTCCACCTGCACGTCGTGGATCATCTCGGCCACGCCCTCCATCACCTGCTCC
>JAJECZ010000063.1 GCA_022821735.1 Alphaproteobacteria bacterium
AGGCGGCAACCAGGGCGGCGGCGGCTGGGGCGGCGGGCGCGGGCCCGGCGGTGGCGGGCCGCAGGCTCCCAATGTCGAGGAGGCGATCCGGCGCCTGCAGGACTGGCTGCGCCGGCGCATGCCGGGCGGGGCCGGCGGCCGCGGCGGGCGCATCGGCATCCTGCTGGTCGTCGTCGTGCTGCTGGCCATCTGGGTGCTGAGCGGCTTCTACCGCGTGCAGACGGACGAGCAGGGCGTCGTGCTCCGCTTCGGCGAGCGCGTCGGCACCACCACGCCGGGCCTCAACTACCATCTGCCCTACCCGATAGAGACGGTGGAGACGCCGAAGGTCACGCGCGTCAACCGCGTCGAGGTCGGCTTCCGCAGCGCGGAAGAGGCGTTGATGCTGACCGGCGACGAGAACATCGTCGATATCAACTTTGTCGTCTTCTGGATCATCAAGGACGCCGGCGACTACCTGTTCAATGTGCGCGAGCCGGAACGCTCGGTGAAGGCGGCTGCCGAGAGCGTGATGCGCGAGATCGTCGGCCAGACGCCGATCGCCGCCGCGCTCGCCGAGGGCCGCGGCCAGATCGAGGACAAGGTCAAGTCCGGCGTACAGGGCATCCTGGACGACTACCGCACGGGCATCGAGATCACCAACGTGCAGCTTCTCAAGGTCGATCCGCCGAACCAGGTGGTCGATGCCTTCCGCGACGTGCAGCGCGCCCGCGCCGACCAGGAGCGGCTGCGCAACGAGGCGGAGGCCTACGCCAACGACATCATCCCCCGCGCGCGCGGGGAGGCGGAGCGGCTGGTGCAGGAGGCAGAGGCCTACAAGCAGGAGGTCGTGGCGCGCTCCGAAGGCGACGCCCAGCGCTTCACCCAGGTCTATACCGCCTTCAGGGCCGCCAAGGACGTCACCACCAAGCGCATCTATCTGGAGACGATGGAGGAAATCCTCTCCAACGCGGAGAAATACGTCATCGACCAGAGCGGCGGCGCCTCCGGCGTCGTGCCCTACCTGCCATTGCCCGAAGTGCAGAAGCGGATCAATGCCAATGAGGCCGGAGGGACCCAGTCCGGCACGGGAGGCCTGCAATGAGACATGCGGCGCTTTTCGGCGGCGCGATCCTCGTGATCGTGATCGCCATCCTCGCGGCCAGCGCGCTGTTCACCGTCCACCAGACGCAGCAGGCCATCGTCATGCAGTTCGGCAATCCGAAGCGCGTGGTCCAGGAGCCGGGGCTGCATGTGAAGGCGCCGTTCTGGCAGAACGTGGTCTATTTCGACGCCCGGGTGCTGGACTTCGCGCCGCAGGGCGAGGAGATCATCACCTCCGACCAGAAGCGGATCGTGGTGGACAGCTTCGTGCGCTACCGCATCGACGACCCGCTCAAATTCTTCCAGTCGGTCGGCACCGAAACCCGCGTGCAGAGCCGGCTCGCGGGCGTGGTCGTCTCCAGCCTCCGGCGCGTCGTCGGCAATAACAGCTTCAGTTCGATCCTCTCCGAGGAACGCGGCGACATCATGGCCAACATCCAGAGCGAGGTGAATGCGGCCGCCACGGAGTTCGGCATCGAGATCGTCGATTTCCGCGTCCGGCGCACGGACCTGCCGGACGCCAACGCCCAGTCGATCTACCAGCGCATGCGCACCGAGCGCGAGCGCGAGGCCAAGGAGTTCCGCGCCCAGGGCGCCGAGGTGGCGCAGCGCATCCGCGCCCGCGCCGACCGCGAGCGCACGGTGCTGATCGCCGAGTCGCAGAAGACGGCTCAGATCCTGCGCGGCGAGGGCGATGCCGACGCGATCCGCATCTATGCCGAGAGCTTCGGGCAGGACCCGGAGTTTTTCGCCTTCTACCGCTCGATGGAGGCCTACAAGAACGCGCTCGGCAAAGAGAACACCACGCTCGTGCTGAGCCCGGACAGCGACTTCTTCGACTTCTTCGGCGACATCTCCGGCGGGGCGGGGAAGCGGGAGTAAGGCCGCCGCCGGCCCCGCCCGCCGATGGAGGGTTTCGCCTTCCGGGACTTCGCGGTCGCGCTCGGCCTGGCCCTGGTGCTGGAAGGCGCCGTGTGGCTCGCCGCGCCGCAGTCCATGCGCCGCTTCATGCTCCGCCTCGCCGGCTCCTCCCCGACGGTGCTCCGCTTCTGCGGCCTGACCGCGGCGATGCTGGGATTGGCGGTGGTGTGGGCCGCCCGGCGGTGGGTGTGACATTGCCCGCGCCGAGCCGCCGTGCGACAGTGCGGGGAACCGCTTGGGTCGAAAGGATGGAGCCTTGACGCCGGACACCGTAACGACGCTCGTCGCCATCGGGGGATTCTTCGTCGGAATATCCGCTCTGGCGCTCAGCATTTACGCTTCCCTGCGTTCCGACATGCGGCAAACGCGTGGCGAGATGCTCGCGCTGCGCACAGACCTGACAGCCGAGATCAAGGCAAGCGAGGAGCGTTTGAATGCCAGCATAAAGGCGAACGCTGAAAGGATCGGCGCCGTAGAAAGAAAAGTGGACGATCTCGGCGAACGCGTTTCGGCTTTGGGCGAGCGCGTGGCGCAGGTCGACGGCAAGCTGGAATTCCTCTACCGCTTCATCACTCGCCAGAACGAACCGCCGCCCGCAGCGGCAGAATAGGGCGGTATACAACCGTGCCCGGCGGCTCTCCCACCGGCCGCGGAATGGCTCTGGCACCGGAGGGCGCCGTTCGATTCGCCGCGCCCGAAGCCATGCGACGCTTCATACTCCGCCTCACCGGCTTCTCACCCACCGTGTTCCGCTTCTCGGGCATCCCCTCCACCATCAAGACGCGACCCAGGGTCAAGCGCGCTGTGATGGAACATATCGCGGCGAGATTCTACCGCTGGACCGGCCGGCTGCACTTGCGCGCGGCACGAAAGTCAAACTGAGATACTACCGTTCTGCGAGGTTGGTGGACGGGCGGGGCTCGCTTATGTCAGGCTCCTGCCGCACACTCGGAAGCTGTCTCGGTCCGGCTACAGCAAACCTCCCGTCATGAATACCCGGCACATCAAGCTCACATCGCATCCCGAAGACCGGAAGCGCGCCGCATCGCTCCGATGGGGCGCGGCGACCTGCGAGGAGCGCGGTCCGGTCATCGGCACACAGACGCCGCAGCGCAACGCGATCGGCGCACATTCGGGCTCCTATTCCCTCTATCGCGCGCTTGCGGTCGCCGCGGGCACGCTCGATCCGGTGCATGTGCCCGACCTGACCGACACCTCGCCGGCGGAACGGATCGGGCCCCACCCGCAATGGGCTTCGCCGGAGCGCATCGTGTCCATGGACCCCTACGGCCACATGGTCAACGAGGTCTGGGGAGACAGGCTGCGGCAGGGCTGGGACATCCGCCCGACCATCGCAGTCACCAAGGCGCGTCTCGACATGGCTGAGCTCGACAGCGCCATCGCGGAAGGCCGGATAGGGGTCGACGGCCGGATCGTGACCGAGAGCGGGGGTGTGCGCGTCACCAAGGTGGCGGTCGAGCCGGTGTGGTATCTGCCGGGCATCGCCGAACGGTTCGGCCTGACCGAAAACGAGTTGAGACGCTGCCTTTACGAGCATTCCGGCGGGATGTTCGCCGAGCTTGTCACCCGCAACGACCTCAAGGTGTTCCTTCCCCCGATCGGAGGCATCACCGCCTATCTGTTCGGCGACCTCGACGCGATTGCCGATCCCGGACGCAAGGTCGCCTGCCGCGTGCATGACGAGTGCAACGGCTCGGACGTTTTCGGCTCCGACATCTGCACCTGCCGGCCGTACCTGATGCACGGCATCGAGGTTTGCGTCGAGACGGCGCAAAAGGGCGGCTGCGGCGTCGTGGTGTACAACCGGAAGGAAGGGCGCGCGCTCGGCGAGGTCACCAAGTTCCTGGTTTACAACGCCCGTAAACGGCAGCCGGGCGGAGACCGCGCGGAAACTTACTTCGAGCGGACCGAATGCGTTGCAGGGGTGCAGGACATGCGTTTCCAGGAGCTGATGCCCGACATCCTGCACTGGCTCGGCATCGAGCGCATCGACCGGTTCGTCTCGATGAGCAACATGAAGTTCGACGCCCTGGCGCGTCAGGGCATCGAGATCGTCGAGCGCGTCCCGCTTCCGGCAGGGCTCGTGCCCGGCGATGCAAGCGTGGAAATCCGTGCGAAGACGGCGGCCGGATATTTCAGCCCGACGCCGGTGACGGAAAAGGACCTGGTTGCGGCCCGAGGCCGGGGGCTGCACGAGTAGCCGGAAACGCAGCTCTGTCCTCCGGGGAAGCATCCCTTTGAACGCGCGGCCCCGCACACCGGCGCGCAGCCCGGCCGCAGTCCGCCTCGGCCGGCCCGCGGAGATCAGGCGGCGCTGCCACGAAATACTCGCCATCGGCGAACGCGGGGACCTTCCGCATTTCGATGTCCGTACCGACCGGCTTGCCGCCGCCGCCGGGATTGTCGCGGGCGTGACGAGGGAGCGATATCCGGACCTGACCGTTCCGCCGCACAGCCGCTGGCGCCATTTCGAGGTCGGCGGCATCGACCGCTGGAACGCGCGGGCCCGCGGTCTCGACCCCGACGAGCGGGCGCGGGCCGCATTCGACCTGGTCGTCCCGAGCGTGCTTCTCGACGCCGGGGCGGGTGCGGGCTGGCGCTATCGCGAGGCGGAAACCGGGCAGCAATTCGCAAGGTCGGAAGGTCTCGCGGTTGCGAGTTTCGCCATGTTCTCGGCGGGGGCGTTCTCGTCCGACGCCGCCCGTCCGCTGCGCACGGATGCAAGCGCCTTGCGGGCCTGCGGCCCGCAGAGGCTGGCAGAGGCGTTCCAGACAGGTCCCGGCAACCGGCTGGAGGGAATGGAAGGCCGCGCGGGCCTGCTGCGCGCGCTCGGCGAAGCGCTCGAGGAGCGGCCCGACCTCTTCGGCTCTCCGCCCAGGGTCGGCGGCCTCTACGACCGGTTCCGCGCGCTGCCGGCGCCTCCGAGCGCAGCGGAGCTGCTGGAAACGCTGCTCGACGCGCTTCAATCCGTCTGGCCGGAGCGCATCGTCCTGCATGGCGCCAGCCTGGGCGACGTATGGCGTCACCCGAGCCTCCGGCGCGACGACGAGACGGACAGGCTCGTGCCCTTCCACAAGCTCACGCAGTGGCTCGCATACTCTCTCATGGAGCCTCTGGCCCGGGCGGGCGTCCGCCTGCGCGACCCCGGCGGCCTGACCGGGCTTGCGGAATACCGGAATGGCGGCCTGTTCATCGACACGGGCGTGCTGGAGCCGCGGGACAAGGGGGTTTTCGCCGTCGAGCATCCTCCCGGCGCCGAACTTGTCGTGGAATGGCGGGCGCTTACGGTCGCGCTGCTGGACAGGCTCGCGCCGCTCGTGCGCGACCGGCTCGGACTGGACGAAAAACAATTGCCGCTCGCAGGGCTGCTTGAGGGTGGAACATGGGCGGCAGGGCGTATGCTGGCGCGCCGGGCGCGAGAAGGCGGCGGGCCGCCGATCCGCCTGGTGTCGGACGGCACGGTATTCTGACTTCGGAATCGAACTGGGGTTTCTGCAATGGACAATGTCACAGTCGTCGATCATCCGCTGGTCCAGCACAAGCTGTCCCTCATGCGCCGCAAGGAAACCGACACCGCCCGGTTCCGGCTGCTCCTTCGCGAGATTTCGCTCCTGCTCGGATATGAAGTCACCCGTGACCTTGCCACCGAGATCCGCAGCATCGAGACGCCGCTCGCGGAGACGCGCGCGCCGTTCCTGACGGGCAAGAAGCTCGTCCTCATCTCGATCCTGCGGGCGGGGAACGGCCTGCTGGAGGGACTGCTCGACCTCATCCCCTCCGCCCGCGTCGGGCATGTCGGGCTCTATCGCGACCCCGAGACGCTGGTGGCGATGGAATATTACTTCAAGGTTCCGGAGGACCTCGGCGACCGCCCGGTGATCGTTCTCGACCCAATGCTGGCGACCGGAAACTCGGCCGTCGCCGCGGTCGCCAGGCTGAAGGAGGCGCACGCGCGCGATATCAAGATGCTGTGCCTGCTGGCGGCTCCGGAAGGAATCGAGGCCTTCCACGCGGTCCACCCCGATGTGGCGATCGTCACCGCGGCCGTTGACGAACGCCTTGACGACCACGGCTATATCGTTCCGGGCCTCGGAGACGCCGGCGACAGGCTCTACGGCAACAAGTGAGCCGTTTGCGGGGGCGGCTGGAGCTTCACTCGCCTGCCGCCGGTTTCGGCGTCCGTCCGGCCCCGGCCGCCAAGTGGATTTTCTCGATATAGTGTTCGGCGAGGGTCACCGCGTCTCCGGCGTCCTCGAATATCCCGTTCAGCAGCGCGTCGTAGTTCGGCTGGTGGAAGAAGACCAGCGAGATGCGGTCGCGTTGCGCAGCACCTTCTGGCGGGTTCGCGACGCGGTGCAGGGTGGATGCCCAGCGCCCGCCGGTCCAGCGCGCCATCGCGTCCCCAAGATTGCAGACGAAGGCGTCGGGAGGCGGGCGCACGTCGGTCCAGCCGCCCCGCGGAAGCCTGACCTGCAGGGTACCCGGCACGTCGTCGCCGCGAAGGACCGTCAGTGTGCCATAGTCCGTATGGGCGCCGGCGCGCAGCTGCCGCCGGGCCGGGGCATCGGTCTGCGCCGGGTAGCGGATGAGCCTGAGCCCACAGGCGGGCCGGTCGAGTTTGTCGGCGAAGAAATCCTCCTCAACCCCGAGCGCCAGCGCCATCGCCCCCATCAACCGGTCGCAGAGCCCGAGCACGGCGCGGAAGTAATCGTCCACGGTCTCGCGGAACTCTTCCGGCCGGGCGGGATAGCGGTTTTCAGCGAAGAAATAGGATGCAACCTCTCCCCGGTAGTAATCGTCGTCCGGGATGTCGGGCGGACCCATCGCAAAGGCTTCCTGCAGGTCGGGCGGCGTTTCTTCGCCCAGCGTGTAGGCAAGCGAGCGGTCCGCGAACGGGTAGTAGCCGCGCCCTACCCGGTTTTCCGGCCGCAGGATGAGGCGCTTCTCCTCGACCGGGCGGGCGAAGAAATCGGCCGCCGCCTGCCGGGTGCGGGCGATGAGTCCGGCGGGCACCCCGTGGCCGGTGATGCAGAAGAAGCCCGACTCCGTGCAGGCCGCCGCTATTTCGCGGGCGACCCTCTGCTTGTCCTCGTCCCGGCCCCGGAGGTAGGGGCCGACATCGATCGCCGGAATGGACATTTACGACGCCTTTCGACGGGATCGGGTGCTGCTTGCGAATTCCTTCCGGGCCGCATGATACTCTGATTCCGGCAGGGCGCCTGCGCCCGACGGGATTCGCAACCGAGGGGAGGAACCTCAAGATGGCCGGTCAACCTGTATTGCCCAAGGGCTCGCCGCCCCCGCTGGCCCCTTACTCGCCCGGATACAAGTCGGGCCAGTTCGTCTGCACGGCGGGCATGTTGGCGCTGGATGCGTCCGGGAACCTGATCGGCGAGGGAGACGCCGGCGCGCAGACCCGGCAGGTCATGGAGAACATCAAAGAGATTCTAGAGGAGGCAGGAGGCTCCCTGGAGGACATCGTGTACAACATGATCTTCCTCAAGGACCTTGCCGACTACGGGGCGATGAACGAGGTGTACGCGACCTATTTCCCCAACAACCCGCCGGCGCGCGCCTGCGTTCAGGCCGGGCTGGTCAGGCCCGAGTTCCTGGTCGAGATCGCAGCCACGGCGGTGGTCGGCAGCTAGCCCGCCCTCACTCCGCCGCCTTAGAGGCGGCGGACGGCCCGGCCCGGACAGACTCTTCCACGCCCGCCGCGCCGCTGGCGAGCGCCGTCTCGATCTCTCCCTCGCCCAGGCCGATTTCGGCCAGCACCTCGCGCGTGTCCGCGCCGAGCGGGGACCCGCCGCGCCTGATGCCCGAGGGCGAGCCCTCGAAGCGGATGGCCGGCCGCGCCTGCCTGAGCCGCCCGGCGAGCGGATGGTCGTATTCGACCAGCGTGCCATTGGCCGCGACCTGCGGGTGCCTGACCATCTCGCCGCGGGTCAGCACCGGCGCTGACGGCACATGCGCCGCGTCGAAGGCGGCCGTCCACTCGGCCGTGGTGCGCTTGCGCAGCTCTTCCTGCACCTGCTCCAGGCGCGCATCGATATTCTCGTCGCGCAACGCCCCGGTGGCG
>JAJECZ010000220.1 GCA_022821735.1 Alphaproteobacteria bacterium
TTTGCGGGGGTCCAGCCCGTTCTCATCGGTTGCGATGAGGAACGCCGCTCGCCTGTTCAACTGCGCCTCGTGCGGTCGCCAGGTGGTTCTTTGCCGGCGTTGCGACCACGGCAACATCTACTGTTCGCGGAACTGCAGCGGCCGGGCCCGGCGTCGGTCGGTGCGGCTTGCGGGGCAGCGCTACCAGAACAGCCGGCGGGGCCGTCACAAGCATGCCGAACGCCAGCGGCGCTACCGCGAACGCCGTCGCGTCCGGGCGCCTGGGGAGGGGCGCTGTGCGCAGAAAGTGACGCATCACCCTTTGACCCGTTCGCCGCTGCGTCCTGTCTTGGCGCGCATGCCGGCGAGGCGATCCGGAACCCGGCCCTTCGGGTCCGGCCGTCCCGCCAGGGTGTTCCGCTGCGAGCGCTGCGGACGGTTCTGCGCCCGGGCGGTCTATCCGGGCCTGCGCCCGGCGCGAAGGGAGTGAGATGGCCATCGACAAGCAGACCCGGGCGGAGATCCTGCGCCTGTTCTTTGCCGAGAAGTGGAAGATCGGCACGATCGCGCGCCAGCTCGGCGTTCATCACAACACGGTCGACCGTATCGTCGCCGATGCCGGGGTGCCGCTGCAGCTGAGAGGACGCAAGCCCTCGAAGCTCGACCCCTTCCTGCCCTTCATCCGCGAGACCCTGGCGGCCTGGCCCAAGCTGCCCGCCAGCCGGCTCTACCAGATGGCGGTCGAGCGCGGCTACCGGGGCAGCCAGAGCCACTTCCGCAACCTGATCGCGCCCGAGCGCCCGCGCCCGGTGGCCGAGGCCTATCTGCGCCTCAAGACCCTGCCCGGCGAGCAGGCCCAGGTCGACTGGGCCCACTTCGGCAAGGTGAGGATCGGGCGCGCGGAGCGCCCGCTGATGGGCTTCGTGATGGTGCTGAGCTACTCGCGCCGCCCCTTCCTGCGCTTCTACCTCAATGCCGGGATGGACAACTTCCTGCGCGGCCATGTCGAGGCCTTCGAGGCGTGGCAGGGCGTGCCCCGCGAACTCTGGTACGACAATCTGAAGAGCGTCGTGCTGGCGCGCCATGGCGACGCCATCCAGTTCAATCCCCGGTTCCTGGACTTCGCCGGACGCTACCGGTTCCTGCCCAGGCCCGTCGCGGTCGCGCGCGGCAACGAGAAGGGGCGCGTCGAGCGGGCCATACGCTACGTGCGCGACAACTTCTTCGCCGCCCGCGCCTGGCGCGACCTCGACGACCTGAACGCCCAGGCCCGCGCCTGGTGCGAGGGCGTCGCCGCCGACCGCCCCTGGGCCGACGACCGGTCCCTCACCGTGCGCGAGGCCTTCGAGCGCGAGCGCGGCTCGCTCCTCCCGCTGCCCGACGACAGCTTCCCCGCCGACGAGAGGGTCGAGGTCAGGATCGGCAAGACCCCCTACGCCCGCTTCGATCTCAACGACTATAGCGTCCCGCATACCCATGTCCGGCGCATCCTCACCGTGGTCGCGACGCTGGAGGAGGTGCGCATCCTGGACGGCGTGGAGGTCGTCGCCAGCCATCCGCGCAGCTTCGACAAGGCGGCGCGCATCGAGACCCCCGAGCACATCGAGGGGCTGGTCAGGCGCAAGCGTCAGGCCCGCCGCCTTCGCGGTCAGAGCCGGCTGCTCCAGGCCGCGCCCAACAGCGAACGCCTGCTCGCCGAGACCGCCAGGCGCGGCGGCTATATCGGCGCCGCCGTCGCCGCCCTGTTGCGCCTGCTCGACCAGTTCGGCGCCGCCGAGCTTGAAGCCGCCATCGACGAGGCCCTCGAACGCGGCGTCCCCCATCCCAACGCCGTGCGCCTCAGCCTGACCCAGCGGCGCGAGCAGCAGGACAAGCCACCGCCGATCCCGGTCGAGCTGCCCAGGGACCCGCGCGTGCGCGACATCGCGGTCCGCGATCACGACCTCGGCGGATACGACGGACTGGCCGGCTACCATGAAGAGGACAGCGAAGAATGACCGACACCCTCATGAACCGCGCCCGCGCGCTCGGCCTGCACGGCCTCCTCGCCCATTGGGGCGAGGTCGCGGAGCGCGACTGGCTCGCGCCCCTGATCGCATGGGAAGAGGAAGAGAAGCGCGCCCGCAGCCTCAAACGCCGCCTCGCCGACGCCCGCCTCGGACAGTTCAAGCCGCTCGCAGACTTCGACTGGGACTGGCCAAGGCGTTGCGACCGCATGGCCGTCGAAGACCTCATGACCCTCGACTTCCTGAACGAGGCCGCAAACCTCGTGCTGGTCGGCCCCAACGGCGTCGGAAAGTCCACCATCGCCGCCAATATCGCACACCGCGCCGTCCTCGAAGGCCACACCGTGCGCTTCGCAACCGCCGCCAGCCTGCTCGGCGAACTCGCCGCCATCGACTCCGACACCCTGCTCCAGCGCAGGCTGCGCTTCTACGCACGCCAGCACCTGCTGGTCATCGACGAAGTCGGATATCTCTCCTACTCCAACCGCCACGCCGACTTGCTGTTCAATATCGTCTCAAGCCGCAGCCAGCAGAACTCCACCATCATCACCACAAACCGCCCCTTCGCCGAGTGGAGCGAGGCCTTCCCCAACGCCGCCTGCCTCGTGGCGCTGGTCGACCGGCTCGTCCACAACGCCGAAATCCTCGCCATCGACGGCGACTCATACCGCCGCAAGGAGGCCGAGGAACGCCAGAAGCTGCGCAGCGTCGAACGCCGCCGCCGGCGAAGCGCCGCAAAAGCCGGCGCAGCCCCGTCGGCATAGCCCGTGCATCCGTTCCGCCCCCGCGAGCGGCGGGTGCGGGCCGAGAGCCTGCGGGGCTATCCCCTCGAAGCCGTCGCCCAGGCTCTCGGCTACCGCCGCGATCCCGACGATGCCGCGCGCTGGAGACGGCCCGGATCGGCCCTCTCCATCAACCGCTTCATGTTCTACGACCATCTGTGCGCAGAGGGGGGAGCCGGTGCCATCCAGCTCGCAGGCCATGCGCTCGGATGCACCCCGCGGGCCGCCATCGACTTCCTCACCGAACTCTCCGACCTCTCACTGACCCCGGACGGCTGCCGTCAGCCGGCAGTGCCGGCCCCGGACCCCCGCTGGCCCGCTCTCCGGCGATACCTCGTCGAGCGGCGCGGCCTCGGCGACGCCCTCGTCACCCTGTGCCGGGACCTCGGCCTGGTCCATGCCGACCGTCACGGCAACCCCGTGTTCATCCGCCGAAACGCCGCCGGCCAGGCGACCGGCATCGAAACCGTCACCGCCGCCACGGCCCGGGAACCGGCCGCCGCCGGCGGCTTCTGGATGTCCTGGGAGCCCGACTGGCCAGCCTCCGTCATCCTTGCCGGCAATGCCCTCGACGTCCTCTCGATCCTCTCCCTCCACCTCGGCCCGGCAATACACGGCGGATGCGCCGTCGTCTCCACCGGCGCTGTCACCACCACAATCCCCAAATGGATCGAAGCCTGGAACCCTCGGCGCATCTTCTGTGCCTGCGACGCCACCCGAAACGGCGATCACGCCGCGCTGCGCCTGATCGAAAAGGACACCAGAACCGTCCGGCTGCGCCCGGCTCTCGATGGACAGGACTGGAACGACATGCTCATGCGCGAACGCGCCGGCGAAACCCTCGAAACCGATGACCGACAGATCCGATGAGCTGCAGCACTACATCAGGCCCGGCTGCTCCCAATCCCAAGCCACCTGCCGTCGGACTTCAGCAAATAAATGCACTTCCTCACCGTCACTAACACGAATCACGTCCTCGATCGCATACGCATCCTGAGCTCCCGCAAGGGTGGGGCGAGTGCCAGGAAAGAAGACGGTAGAGACACGCCGCTAACACCTGAGGAGGAACGCTTCCTCCGATCCTCCATCAGCACGCTGATACGCCGGGCGGCGGAAGTCGACTACGGGCCGGACCCCAGCCTCATCCGACATCACGCGATCATCATCGATCAACCGACCACATGCGATGCGAACGTCCCGAAGCTACGGTTCTTCCCGCGCTCATGGCTCCATCCCCCCCTTCCACGGCTCGCCCGGAAGGCGCGGGATAAGCCCCTCGGACACCGTCCGCGCCGCTTCCTTCGGCCGC
>JAJECZ010000173.1 GCA_022821735.1 Alphaproteobacteria bacterium
GGCGCGGATGAGCTGGAGCTGGGAGAAGGAGAGCGGGTGCTTGAAGGCGAAGCGGGCGCGTTCGCGCCGGGACTTCTCGCCGAGGTCGCCCTTGGCCGCGCGGGTGAAGAAGGCCGCGCGCTGCGGCACGCGCGGCACCTCTCCGTCGATGATGAGCGTGGTCGGCCGGTCCACCCGGCGGACCTGCTCCATCGGGTAGCGGCTCCGGTGCGACTTGCGCTTCGCCCGGCGGGCGCGCTCGCGGCCGGAGACGGCGCCGGCGATGCCCTTGCGGTACGCCCGGTTGCGCGCACCGGCCGCACCGGGGCCGAGCGGGCTGTCGCATGCGAGGTCGTAGTTCGTCGAGATCGCGGCGAGCGCGAAGCCGCCCTCGATATAGGGGTTGAGCAGCCCTCCGCCCTCCGCCGCGCCGAACGCGGCGAACGTTGCGAATGGCGGCGTTGGCGCCGCCGCGCGCAGGCAGAGCCCGGCCAGCACGGCGAGCCGCTCCCGGTCGAGGCCATCATCGCCCGCATGGTGGATGCGGGCTTCGAAGCCCATCTGGCGGATATGCCCGGCGGTGCAGCCGGCGATCTCGAGCACGCGCATCTCGGCCGTCGCGGCCACGGCCTCCTCCACCCAGGCGCGGGCGAGATTGCCCCGGTCCGGCAGGGCTGGGAAGGCGACAAGGATGACGACCGCATGGCTGTGCCCTTCCAGCGCCTCCGCGCCCTCCAGCCAGGCGTTCTCCGGTATCCGGCAGATGCCGACCTGGTCCGCGTCCATGAAATAGGAGCAGCCCTTGATGTCCTCGGCGCGCCGGTCGAGCCGGGCCGGCACGGGCGCCGTCTCCGCCGCCGGTGCGCCATCCGCGAAGCGCGCGAAGAGTTCCCGGTAGTGGAGCACGGCGGGCCCGAGCGCGCCGCCCGCCTCCGCGGCTTCCGACGGACCGGCCGGGGGCCGCGCCGCCTCGGCTGCGATGACGGCCCCGTCGCGCGGCAGCACCTCCATCGGATAGGTGCCGAGATGGAACGGCCGGTTCTTCGATGCGTGGTGGAACAGCATGGCCCCGCCGCCTTGTCCGCGCTCGCGGGACTCCAGCCCGCCGCCCGCCCCGCTGTCAACCGGCCCCGTGCGTCTGGTGTTGCGCCGGGACGTTGAACGTCCCGGGCGTCGGGCGTAGAGTTGGCGACATGGCGAAACGCAAGGAAACGGAAGCTGCGCCGCCGGACGTGCCCGGTCGTCCGAAGAATTGGCGCGACCAGATCAAGGCGGACCTCGCGGCCCAGGTCGAGGCCGGGGGCACCATCTTCGGCTTTCGGCCGGACGGCTCGTATATCGCACGGAGCAGAGACGGAGACCGGGTCGTGGACCCACCCGCCCGGGAGACCTCCTGACACTGACGGCCGTTGCGGTTCGCTATGCCGACGTTCTACGTGGTCGCCGGTCCGAACGGATGCGGCAAGTCCACCCTGACCCGCACCACATGGTTCCGCGGGGTCGAAGTGATCGACCCCGATGCCATCGCGCGCGACATGGCGGCCGCCAATCCCGGACAGGCAGCCCGCGAAGCATTGCGCCGACGACGCGCTGCGGTGGCAGCAGGCAGGACACTGGTGGTGGAAACCACTCTCGCCGGTTCCGGCGTTCTCCGACTGATGGAGGCAGCGCAAAGAGCAGGCTACCGGATTGTCCTGCATTACGTATCGCTGGATTCCCCCGACCAGGCACTCATCCGTATCCGCAACCGCGTCATGCTTGGCGGTCACGATGTCCCGGAACCGGACGTCCGGCGGCGGTTCGCGCGTTCCCGGGCCAATCTGCCAGCCGCAATTTCGCGGGCCGATGACGTAGTGCTCTACGACAACACCGACTCCGACACGCCCCACCGCGAGGTCGCGATCTTCACGGCCGACCTGCGGTGGACCGCCGAGCGGCTTCCGGACTGGGCAAGCGCGGCACTTTCGCGTGTGCCGCCGCCGCGCACGTGATTCGGGCCGGCGCGGACGCTCGAAGCGCCCGCCCGGCTGTCAACCGGCCCCGTGCGTCTCCACGACGTGGCGACCGATTATGTTGCGCTGGATCTGGTTGGTGCCCTCGACGATCTGGAGCACCTTGGCGTCGCGGAAATAGCGCTCGACGGGGTTGTCGGCCGAAATGCCGGCGGAGCCCCAGAGCTGCACCGCGTCGGTCGCGACCGACATGGCGGCGTCGGTGGCCAGGCATTTCGCCATCGCCGCCCAGGGCGCAAGCGCGCGGCCCGCGACGCCCGCATCCGCGAGCGCGGCGGCCTTGTTGACCATCTGCCGGGCGGCCTCGGTGCGCATGGTCATGTCGGCCAGCATCCAGCGCACGCCCTGGAAGTCCGAGACCGGCTGCCCGAACGCCTCGCGCCCGCGCACATAGTCCGCCGCCAGGTCGAGCGCGCCCTGGGCGAGGCCGACGCCGCGCGCGCCGATCATCGGGCGCGAGCGGTTGAACGCCTCCATCACCGTCAGCCACCCCTCGCCCTCCGGCCCGATCCGGTTCTCCTCCGGCACGAAGGCGCCGTCGAAGAAGAGCGGGCAGGAGGGGATGCCGCGTGAGCCGAGCTTGCGCTCCGGCTGGCCTATGGTGAGGCCGGGCGTTCCCGTCTCGACCGCGAACACGGAAATGCCGCGATGGCGGGCGGCGGCGCGAACGCCGCCATCGGAACGATTCGCCGCGTTGCGCGCGGCGGCGGGGTCGGTCTTGGCGGCGACGACGATGAAATCGGCTTCCGGGCTGTTGGTGCACCAGGCCTTGGCGCCGTCGAGGCGGTAGCCGCCCGGCTCACGGACCGCGCGCGTGCGGATGCCGGCGGCGTCGGAGCCGGACTGCGGCTCGGTGACGGAGATGGCGGCCTTCAACTCGCCGCCGGCGAGGCCCGGCAGCCAGCGCTCATGCTGCTTCGCCGAGCCGCCCGCCAGCACGGCCGCGAACGGCGTCCACTGCACCAGCAGCAGGTAGGCGGTGTTGTAGCACACGCGCCCCAGCTCCTCGATGGCGAGGCAGCCGGAGAGCACACTGTCCGCGCCGCCGTAGCGCTCCGGGAAGGGCAGGGCGAAGAGGCCGAGGTCGCGCAGCGCCGCGAACATGTCATGCGGATAGGCGGCCTCGCGGTCTATTTCCGCCGCGCGCGGCGCCACCTTCTCGCGGGCAAAGGCGCGCACCGTGTCGCGCAGCAGCCGCTGTTCGTCGCCGAGCCCGAAATCCTCCGCGAGCATTACGCTTCCGCCCCCCTGCTGCGCTCGGCGGGCCGGCCGCTTCTCCGCCGCAGCGCCCGGCGCATCATTTGGCGCATCGCCGCGCTATCTCCGGCGGACAATGGCGTGCGCCCTTCAACTCCGCCCCCTCCAGTTTCGCCCCGGCCAGAACCGCGCCTTCGAGATTCGCGCCCATCAGGAACGCGAATCTGAGGTCCGCGCCGGTCAGGACTGCGCGCCTCAGGTCCGCATCGACCAGCATCGCGCCCATGAGGCCGGCGCCTTCCAGGTTCGCGCCCGCAAGGTTCGCCCGATACAGGCGCGCCAGCAGCAGGTTCGCATGGGCGAGGTCCGCGTCGGCCAGATCGGCTTCCCGGCAATCGGCATAGGGCCCGATCCGGCACGGCCCCCCCGCCGGCCCGGCGCAGGCTGCAACGGCAAGGGCGACAGCAAAGGCGGCGGCAAGGCGAACCGCGGGCTTTTGCAAGGCTGAGGCGATAGATAGGGACCGGTCCGCTCCGCGTCCTATTCGGCGGCAACGTCAAGCGGCGGGGCGGCGCCGATCTCGACGCCGGTGTCGTGCGCCTTGAGGCGGGGCAGCACCCTTTCGGCGAACAGGCGCTGGTTCTCGCGCGCGATGTCGTAAGGCATGCCGCCATAGGAGAGTGCGGCCAGGAAGCCGCCGCAGCCCGCGCGCTCGACATTGGCGATCACACCGTCGACCACCTCGTCCGGCGTGCCCCAGACCTGGAGGTCGGCGAGGAAACGCACGAAGGTGTCGATGCCGTGCTTGTGGATGTTGCGGGCGAGCGCGCCGTAATATTCGTAGCCCGGAATGTCGGCCAGGCCCTCATTGTGGAACTCGTAGTGCTTGAGCGCCGAGCGGCAGTAGCCGACGATGTAGTTCTCATACATCTCGCGCGCCTTCTCCCGGTCCTCGTGCACGGCGACGAAGCTCGCGATGATCGGCTTCGGCGCTTCCTCGCCGTCATTGTGCTGCCGGTAGAGCTCGCGGTAGTTCTCCAGCTCCTCCAGTGTCTTCTCCCAGGGCTTCTGGGCGATGATGAGGATGCCGATGCCGAGCCGGGCCATGATCTCCGCCGACTGCGGCGAGACGGAGGCCGCATAGGTGCGCCCGCGGAAGGACTTGAAGGGCTTGGGGCGGATGTCCGTCGGCGGCTGGCGGAGATGCTTGCCGTCGCTCTCCATGGTGCCCGTCTCCAGCGCGCCCATCACCGCCTCGGCATATTCGACGAAGCGCTCGCGGCTCTCGCCCATTTCGAGGCGGAAGCCGTTGAACTCGACCCGCCCGAGGCCGCGCCCCATGCCGAAGATCACCCGCCCGTTCGACAGGTGGTCGAGCAGCGCGATCTCCTCGGCGACCCTGACCGGCTCGTGCCAGGGCAGCACGACCACCATGGAGCCGAGGCCTGCGCGCGTGGTGCGCCCGGCCATGTAGGTCAGGAACTGGGTCACGCTCGGGCACATGGTGTAGTCGGTGAAATGGTGCTCGGCCGACCAGATGCTGTCGAAGCCCATCGGCTCCGCCGCCTCGGCGAGCGCCACCTCCTGCCGCCAGACCTCGCGGTCCGTCAGCTTCCTGTCCGGGTTCTGGAAAAAGCAGCTCAGGCCGACATGCATGGGGCGGGCGCGCTCCTTGTCGCTTGGCAAACCATAATGGACCCAGCTTTCCTAACAGAGTTGCATCGGTCAAGAGGTCGAAGGTCATCCCGCATGCCGCAGCGGTCGGATGGGCGCCCTTTCCCGTATTGACACCGCAAGGTCCTATCCGCACTCGACACGGCGCTTGTATCGATGAGACGGCCAAGTTCTTTCAGAATGGCCCCTACGAACCACTTAGTCCAATTTTGGTAATCCCAAGCGATAAAGTATTCCTTATGAATACTAAATTTATCAGAATACCGAATGCCAAATACCATAATCCTTCTAATCTGACACAAATTCATTTGCAACACTCACATTTCTTCTTCACTCAATTTTCTAATGTAGTCCCTTCCTTCTTCTGTGATAGTCAAATGTGACGGGCTAATTTGCATGTCGTTAACGAAAACTCCTCCACCCGTCGACGCTAAATTAACGAGCCCAGCTTCGCATATTCGCTTTATCAGTATGTTCATGAATGGTGGCCATTGGATATATTGACCACTTCCGATTTTATTGGCTTCAAACAAGACATCTATCTCAAGCTGTGAGAATTTATCGTGAATTGTGCGTAAATTCAACTTATACATCCGAAGACTTTTTCTATCTATTTCATTCCTATCGGCAAGACTATGACAATTCGGACAAAGTGCGATTAAGTTATCATAGCTGTGCTCCTTGCACTTGTTCCATGGAATTATATGGTGAATTTCTACTTTAATGTATCTGCAGGTTGGAATCGCACATCTATGACCTGCTTCCACCAAAATTTTTCGTTTAAGATCGGCTGGTATCGCAGGACGTCCTTCGTGTGCATTGTGAGCCATGTTGCGTCTGACTTAGCCCTTCTCTGAATAAATCGGTCACGGACCTCCGCTTTCGACGCCTAAACGTCCAGGTTCGCGACCTTGAGCGCGTTGTCCTGGATGAAGGCGCGGCGGGGTTCGACCTGGTCGCCCATCAGGGTGGAGAACAGCTCGCCCGCCTCCTCGGCATGGTTCACCCGCACCTGCAGGAGGGTGCGCGCCTCGGGGTCGAGCGTCGTCTCCCAGAGCTGCTCCGGGTTCATCTCGCCGAGGCCCTTGTAGCGCTGCAGGGTGAGCCCGCGCCGCCCGTGCTCCAGCACCCGCTCCAGCAGGACGCAGGGGCCGTCGATCCGGTCCTCGCGCTCGCGCACCCGCAGCACCGCCGGCTTGCCGTAGGTCGCGCCCAGCTGTCCGGCGCGGCGGTTCAGCCGGACGGCATCGACATGGTGCAGCAGCCGCCGTCCGATCCGCCAGGAGCGCAGCGTGCCCTGGTTCTCGTAGTTGAAGGCGAGGCTGAGATCGTCCTCCACGCTGCCGGACCAGCCGCGCCCGGCCGGCTCCTCCAGCGCGTCGAGCCGGGTGGCGACCCTGCCGGCGGCCGCTTCGGCCTCCTCCCGCCCCCTGAGCGCCGCCGCGTCGAGCGCGCCCGCCAGCACCGCCTGCTCGACAAGGCCCCGGTGGGCGACAATCTGGGCCAGCGCCTCGATGCGCCGGCGCACCCGGGCCGCGAGCGCAATCTGCTCGCGCAGCTCCTCGCCGGCGATCTGGCCGCCGTCCTCCAGCACCAGCACGGCGTTCTGCAGGCCGCTGTCGGTCAGGAACGCGTCGAGCTCCGCCTCGTCCTTCAGGTAGCGCACGGACTGGCCGCCGCGCCGGACCTGGAACAGCGGCGGCTGGGCGATATAGAGGTAGCCCCGCTCCAGCAGCGCCGGCATCTGGCGGTAGAAGAAGGTGAGCAGGAGCGTGCGGATATGGCTGCCGTCCACGTCCGCGTCCGTCATGATGACGATCTTGTGGTAGCGCACATTGTCGGCGTCGAAGGTCTCGGCGATGCCGGCCCCGAGCGCGGTGATGAGCGCACCGATGCTGTCACTGGAGAGCATCTTGTCGAGCCGCGCGCGCTCGATATTGAGGATCTTGCCCCTGAGCGGCAGCACCGCCTGGAAGGCGCGGTCGCGGCCCTGCTTGGCGGAGCCGCCGGCGCTGTCGCCCTCGACGATGAACAGCTCCGCCGCCTCCGGGTCGCGCGCCTGGCAGTCCGCGAGCTTGCCGGGCAGCGAAGCGATGGAGTTCTTCGGCTCGCGGATGAGCGTGCGGGCGCGCCTGGCCGCCTCGCGGGCCTGGGCGGCGCGCTGCACCTTCTCGACGATGATCCGCGCCTCTTTCGGGTGCTCTTCCAGCCAGGCCTCCAGCGCCTCGTTGACGGCGCTCTCGACCGCCGGGCGCACCTCGGAGGAGACCAGCTTGTCCTTGGTCTGGGAGGAGAATTTCGGGTCCGGCACCTTGATCGAGAGCACACAGGTAAGGCCCTCGCGCACATCCTCGCCGGTGAGCGCGAGCTTGTCCCGGCGGGTGACGCCGATGCGGTCCCCGTAGCCCGTGACCTGGCGCGTCAGCCCGGCGCGGAAGCCGGCCAGATGGGTGCCGCCGTCGCGCTGGGGAATGTTGTTGGTGAAGCAGAGCATCGTTTCGTGGAAGCTGTCGTTCCACTGCAGCGCCGCCTCCACCACGATATCGTTCCGCTCGGCGCGGATGGCGATGCAATCATGCTCGGCGGCCCGGTTGCGGTCGAGCCAGGTGACGAACGCCTCCAGCCCGCCTTCGTAATGGAGATCGACGCTGCGGACCTCGATGCGCCGGGCATCGGTCAGCACCAGATGCACGCCGGAGTTCAGGAAAGCGAGCTCGCGCAGCCGCCGCTCCAGGGTGGCGAAGTCGAACTCCACCTTGGAGAAGGTGTCCGTCGAGGGCAGGAAGCGCACGCGGGTGCCCGTCCGCTCGCCGTCCTCTCCCGCGGGGCCCGCCTCGCTCAGCGGCGCTTCCGCCTCGCCGTGGCGGAAGCGCATCGCATATTCGCGCCCGTCCCTCCAGATCGTGAGGTCGAGCGTCTCCGAGAGCGCATTGACCACCGAGACGCCAACGCCGTGCAGCCCGCCCGAGACCTTGTAGGAGTTGCTGTCGAACTTCCCGCCGGCATGGAGGTGGGTCATGATGACCTCGGCCGCCGACACGCCCTCCTCGTCGTGGATCTCGGTCGGGATGCCGCGCCCGTTGTCGGTCACGGTGACGGAGCCGTCGGCCTCCAGCACCACCTCCACCGTGTCGCACCAGCCGGCCAGCGCCTCGTCGATGGCATTGTCCACCACCTCATAGACCATGTGGTGCAGGCCGGTGCCGTCGTCCGTGTCGCCGATATACATGCCGGGGCGCTTGCGCACCGCCTCCAGGCCGCGCAGCACCTTGATGGCGTCGGCGCCGTATTCCCCGTTCTCGTCCGTGGTCCGGACGTCTTCCGTATGCTCGGTGGGTTCGGTCATGGCCGCTCCGGCGGCAGGGGGGTAAGGACGGCGTTTTCGATGCCGACATTGAGCGCGCGGCCGGCGAGCGGCGCGAAGATTTCGGGATCGGCGCCGGTGAGCCAGGCCTGGCAGCCGAGCCGCCCGATCTCGTCGAACAGCGCGAGGCGCCGGTCTTCGTCCAGATAGGCCGCCACATCGTCCAGCAGCAGCAGCGGCGGCCGGGCGGCGAGGCGTGCGGAGGCCAGCACCAGCGCGATCAGCAGCGCCTTCTGCTCGCCGGTCGAGCAGTCGGCGGCCGGCATGCCGCGTCCGGCGTCGGCGACGGCGAGGTCGCTGCGGTGCGGCCCGGCGCCCGTGCGGCCCGATTCGGCATCGCGGTTCCGCCCCTCGGCCAGCGCCGCAACCAGCCGGTCCTCTGCTCCGAGAGCCGGTCCCTCCTCCAGCCAGGCGTCGACCTCGCCGGCAAGCGCGACGCGCGCTTTCGGGAAGGGTCCGCCGGCAGATGCGAGCGCCGCGCGCAGCCGCTCGACCAGGTCGCGCCGGCTGGCGGCGACGGCAATGCCGCGCTCGGCCATGCTGCGCTCCACCGCGGCCAGCCAGTCGCCGTCCGCGGTGCCGGCCCTCAAAAGGGCGAGGCGCTGGCGCATAGCCGTCTCATAGTCCTGCACCCGGCCGGCATGGGCCGGATCGACCGCCAGCACCAGCCGGTCGAGGAAGCGGCGGCGGGCGCCTGCGCCGTCGAGGAACAACCGGTCCATCTGCGGCGTCAGCCAGACGGCCGCCACACCCCCGTCGCGCGCCCGCCGGGCTGCGCCGTCCACATGCACCGCGCGCCGGTCGTCCTCGCCGAGGCCGGTGCCGATATCCACCGCGCCGAAGGCCGTGTCGAGCCGCGCCGTCACCGTCCAGCGTTCGGCGCCCAGCCGGGTCATCTCGCGCGGCCTGGCCCGGCGCAGCCCGCGCCCCGGCGCCAGCAGCGAGAGCGCTTCCAGCAGGTTGGTCTTTCCGGCGCCGTTCGGTCCGGTGAGCACGACGAAGCGCGCGTCCGCCTCGAGCCGCGCCTCCCGGTAATTCCGGAAATCACTGAGCGCCAGACGCCTGACGACCGGCGCCCCGCCCGATGTGTGGAGGGCGGCTTCTGCCACGGATCACACGCGCATCGGCATCAGCACATAGAGCGCGCTCGAGTCCACCATGTCGCGCACCAGGGTGGGCGCTGCCGGGTCGGCGAGCTCGAGCGCCGCCGTGCCGCCGTCGATACGGCGCAGGATTTCGAGCAGGTAGCGGGCATTGAAGCCGATCTCCATCGGCGCTCCGTCGAACCGCACGTCGATTTCCTCGGTCGCCATGCCGTAGGTCGGGTCGGCGGCGGAAAGCTGCAGGCTGCTCGCGTCGATGGCGAGCTTGACCGCCCGGGTGCGCTCGGAGGAAATCGCCGCGACCCGGTCCACCGCCTCGGCCAGCACGCCGCTTTCCACTTCGAGCCGCTTGTCGTTGCCGGTCGGGATCACCCTCTCATAGTCGGGATAGGTGCCGTCGATCAGCTTGGAGGTGAGCTCCACGCTGCCGATGACGAACCGGATCCCGGTCTCGGAGAGCGAGATCGAAACATCCCCGTCGTCGCCCTCCAGCAGCTTGCGCAGCTCCTGGACCGCCTTGCGCGGCACGATGACGCCGCCCGGCATCTCCTCCGCGCCGGCCGGCCTCGGCACCTCGACGCGGGCCAGCCGGTGGCCGTCGGTCGCGACCGCGCGCAGCACCGGCACGCCCTCATGCTCGGTGGTGTGGAGGTAGATGCCGTTCAGGTAGTAGCGCGTCTCCTCGGTCGAGGCCGCGAAGCCGGTCCGGTCGATCAGCCCGCGCAGGTCCTCGGCGGCGAGCTGGAAGCGGCAGGCGAATTCGGTCTTGGAGAGCTCCGGGAACTCTTCGGGCGGCAGGGCGGAGAGCGTGAAGGTGGACCGCCCGCAGCGCAGCCGGATGCGGTCCGAGCCGTCTTCCGTCTCCAGCTCCACCTGGGCGCCGTCGGGCAGCTTGCGGGCGATGTCGTAGAGCACCTGCGCCGGCAGCGTGGTGCCGCCGCCCGAGACCGCGTCGGCGTCCACCGTCTCGACGGCGCCCAGCTCCAGGTCGGTCGCCGAAAGGCGCAGCCGCCCGTCCGCCGCCTCCAGCATGACATTGCCCAGAATCGGGATAGTGTTGGCCCGTTCGACCACGCTCTGCGCATGGCTGAGCGATTTCAGGAACTGGCTGCGTTCGATGGTGAGCTTCATCGTCGCTCCCGGAGCGGCTATGGTGTCGACCGGCTGTCTTTCGGTAGCCGGACAGTATAGCAGCCCCGATTCGGGAGGGGAATCAATGTTGAACGCCGCCGAACTGGAAAAATACAACGCGGACGGCTATGTGACGCCGGACTTCCGGCTGCCCGAGCGGGACCTTGAGGACATCCGCGCGCATCACGGCCGGCTGGTCGCGCGCCACCCCGAATACCGCGACTACTGCCCCAACCTGCTGGCCCACGACCTGGCCTTCCTGAACTGGGCGCGGGTGCCCGAAATCCTGGATATGGTGGAGCAGGTGCTGGGTCCGGATATCGCGCTCTGGAATTCCAGCTTCTTCGCCAAGCCGGCGCTGAACGGGCGCAAGACGCCCTGGCACCAGGACGGCGAGTACTGGCCGGTGCGCCCGCTCGCCACCTGCACGGTCTGGATCGCGGTCGATGCCTCGACGCAGGAGAACGGCTGCCTGAACGTGCTGCGCGGCTCGCACCGCGACAGGCGGCTGCGCGCCCACGACACCAATGACGACCCGGCCTACACGCTGAACCAGGAGCTGCGCGAGGAGGAGTTCGACGAGGACCTCGCCGTTCCCATCGAGCTGGAGGCGGGCCAGGTCTCGCTGCACGACGTCTATCTGGTCCACGGCTCGGAGGCCAACAACTCCCCGAAGCCGCGCCGCGGCATGACCCTGCGCTACATGCCGACCACCTCGGTGTTCGACCGCGAGATCGCCGCCGGCCTCGCCCGCGACAAGGGCCTGGTGAACCACGCGGACCGCACGCTCTTCCTCATGCGCGGCGAGGACCGCTCCGGGCAGAACGACTTCCGCATCCGCCTCTGAGGGCGGCTCAGGAAACTGCGGCAGTCTCTTCGGCGGACGGGCAGCACTCCGCCTGGCGCCGGGCGTCCTTGCGCGGGCCGAGCGCGTTGAAGAGCGCGTCGGTGTCGTCGGTGATCCGGTACCACTCCCAGCGCAGGCCCTGCGGCTCCGTCGCCCAGACCTTGTTCTGCGTCGCGTGGCAGCAGCGCGTCTCTTCCTCGATCAGGTGCTCGATGCCGGCGGCCTCGAGGCGCTCCGTCGCGGCCGTGACATCCTCCTCGCGGAAGACCTCGACGCCCAGATGGTTGATGCGCTCGCCCGCGCCCGGCCGCTCGAACAGCACGAGCTTGAGCGGCGGGTTGTCGATGGCGAAATTGGCGTAGCCCGGCTTGCGCTTGTGGACCGGCGCGTCGAACATCTTCGAGTAGAAGTCGATGGCCTCCTCGAGATCGTCCACATTGAGGGCGAGTTGCAGGCGCATGGCAGCCTCCTTCAGGGCCGGACCGGAGGCCGGCAGGCCCCCTGGCAGCAATCTTCGGTAAGGAACCGCAACAGCGCTTCCATGTGCGGGAAGTCGGCGGCATAGACGAGCTCGCGGCCCTTGCGCGCACGTCGCAGAATGCCGGCTTCCTTGAGGGCCTTCAGATGGAAGGAAAGCGTCGCCGCCGGAATGTCGAGCGCTCCGGCGATGGCCCCGGCCGGCAGGCCCTGCGGCCCCACTCGACCAGCAGGCGGAACACGTCGAGGCGCGTCTCCTGCGCCAGCGCGCCAAGCGCGGCGATGGCGGCATTCTTTTCCATATTTCCAATATAGTGGAATTGATGACTCCGTCAAGCGACGTCGGACGAAGGCTCTCCGGGGGCGGAAACGGGGTCCCCCGTCCCGTGGAAAGCGGGGGCGGCGAAGGCGAGGCGGCGGGCCATGACGCGGACGGCCTCGGGGTTGCTGTCCACCAGCACGGCATGCCGGCCGTTGCGGACCGCCGCTTCGCCCGTGGTGCCGCTGCCGGCGAAGAAATCGAGCACCCTGTCGCCCGGATCGGAATGCACGCGCACGATGCGGTTGAGGATCGCGACGGGCTTCTGCGTGGGATAGCCGGTCTTCTCCTTGCCGTTCGGGCTCACGATGGTCTGCCACCACACATCGGTGGGCGTCTTGCCGCGCGCCGACTTCGCCGGCCCCGCGAGGCCGGGCGCCATATATGGAATCCGGTCAATGTCATCGTAGCGGTAGGTGTAGGTCTCCGGGTCCTTCGCATACCAGAGGATGTTGTCGTGCTTCGCTGACCAGCGCCGCTTCGACCGCGCCCCGTAGTCGTAGGCCCAGACGATCTCGTTGATGAACGATTCGCGCCCGAATATGCCGTCCAGCAGCAGCTTGCAGTAATGCGATTCCCGGCAGTCGATATGGAGGAAGAAGGAGCCGCGGGGCGCGAGCAGACGGTGCGCCTCCCGGAGCCGGGGCTCGATGAAGCCCATGAAGTCGTCGAAGGCGTCGTTCCAGGAGGAGGCCCCGAGGCGGACCGTGCGGTAGCGCTTGCCCTGGAAGCCCGTCCGGTCGCCCTCGTCGTCGCGAATTGTCCGGAGCCGCGTGCGGGCCTGTGCCTTGCCGGTGTTGAAAGGCGGGTCGATATAGATGAGGTCGAAGCTGCCGTCCCCGAAGCGGGAGAGCACCTCCAGATTGTCGCCCAGATGGATTTCGAGCTTCGGCGCTGCGCCGGACGCCGTCATGCCGCGCGGGCCAGCCGGCCGGGCAGCGCGCCGGTCGCCTCGCCCTCCTCGAACGTAACCTCGCCCGCGCAGACCGTCGCCCGGTATCCTTCCGCCCGCTGCACCAGCCGGCGCCCGCCGGCCGGCAGGTCGTGGACCATGACCGGGGGGCGGATCCGCAGCCGGTCGAAATCGATGACGTTGATGTCCGCGCGCAGCCCCGGCTCCAGCCGGCCCCGGTCGGAGAAGCCGTAGAGCGCGGCGGTGTCCGCCGTCTGCGCCTTCACCAGCCAGGGAAGCGGGAAGCCCGGCCCCCGATGCCTGTCCCGGCCCCAGTGGGTCAGCACGTAGGTCGGGATGCTGGCGTCGGAGATCAGCCCGCAATGCGCGCCGCCGTCGCCGAGGCCGAGCACGGTGCGCGGATGATCCATCATCCGCCTGATGTCCCTGTGGTCGAGGCGGCTGTAGTTCACGAAGGGGAAGAAGATCAGCTCCCGCCCCTCGCGCTCCAGCATCCGGTCCAGCACCAGCTCGCGCGGATCGAGGCCCTCCCGCTCCGCCTCGGCCAGCACCGAGCTTTCCGGCGCGGGCTCGTAGTCGGGCGGATCGCCCAGGGTGAACATCTTGTGGAAGCCGCCGGTGACGTCCTGCATCAGCCGGCTGCGGTGATTGCGGCGCTGGCCGAGCAGGCGGGCGCGGAAATCCGGCCGGCGGAGAATCGCCACCCGTTCCGCCAAGGGCAGATGCGCGATCTCCCGATAGGCGGGCATGGTCGAGAAGGGGTGCAGCGAAGCGGAGAGGCCGAGCATCAGCCCGACCGGCCGCGCCGCCACCTGCGCGTGCAGCGCCACGCCGTCGGCCGCGGCCTCCTCCAGGTATCCAAGCACGCTCGCCCACTGGTCGGGCTGCTCGTCGCGCTGGACCACGGTGAGCCAGGTGCGTCCGTTGGCGCGCTCCGCCATGCGGCGCAGCAGGCCGAGTTCGTATGCTTCCTCGTCGAGGTCCGAGATCCAGCCGATGGTGCGCCCGCCGACCGCGCCCACCGCATCCGCCAGCCCCAGCAATTCGCGCTCCTCGGCGAAGGCGCCGGGCACACGGTCGCCGTCGGCGGTAAGGTGCGCGATGGTGCGGGTGGTGGTGAAGCCGCGCGCGCCCGCCTCCAGCGCCTCGCGGACGATGTCCGCCATCGCGCGGACATCGTCTTCCGTCGCCGGATCATTGGCGATGCCGCGCCCGCCCATCGCATAGGCGCGGACGGCGCAATGCGGCACCTGCGCGGCGACGTCGATGGCGCGCGGGCGCGTCTCCAGCGCGTCGAGATATTCCGGGAAGCTCTCCCAGTCCCAGGTGAGGCCTTCTGAGAGGGCGGCGCCCGGAATGTCCTCCACGCCCTCCATCATGCGGATCAGCGCATGGTGTGCATCCGGGCGGGCCGGCGCGAAGCCGACGCCGCAATTGCCCATCACCACCGTGGTGACGCCGTGCCAGCTCGACGGCGCGAGTTCGCTGTCCCAGGTCGCCTGGCCGTCATAGTGAGTGTGGACATCGACGAAGCCGGGCGTCACCAGCGCGCCCGCGGCGTCCAGCTCACGCCGGCCGGGTCCGGCCCTGCCGCCGGCCTGCGCGATGCGCCCGTCCTCGACCGCAATGTCGCCGGCGAAAGGCTCGCCGCCCTTGCCGTCGATGATCGTGCCGCCGCGAATGACCAGATCGTGCATCGCCGCGCCTCCCTCAGTTGTAGAACGCCTCGAACGCCGCGCCGACGCGCTCGACATCCTCCGGCTCGATATCCCTGTGCACCACCAGCCGCGTCACCGGGCCGGGCGATGCGATAACAATGTTGCGGTCCTCGAGATGCTGCTTGAGTTCGGCCCCGCCCGGCAGCCCGGCATAGACCATGTTGGTGGAGACGCGCTGCACCTCGACCACCGGCGCCAGACGCTCGCCCAGCGCGGAGGCAAGCTCGTGGTCGTCGGCCAGCCGCTCGACATGGGCATCCAGCGCATGCAGGCCGGCGGCGGCAAGCACGCCGGACTGGCGCATGCCGCCGCCCAGCAGCTTGCGGACCCGGCGTCCGCGGGCGATGAATTCGCGGTCTCCCGCGAGCACCGTGCCTGCCGGCGCGCCCAGGCCCTTGGAAAGGCAGAGCGACACGGAATCGGCCCCCTCGGCGACGGCAGCCGGCGTCTTTCCGGTTGCAGCGGCCGCGTTCAGCAGGCGCGCCCCGTCGAGATGCACCCTGAGCCCATGTTCCCGGGCGAGTTCGGCGACCTCCCCCATGTAGCCTTCCGGCAGCACGCGGCCGAGCGTCGTGTTCTCCACCGCGATCAGCCTCGGCACGGGGCGGTGGAAATCTTCAGGGCGGATCGCGGCGCGGAGCCGGTCCGGCGCCACCGTGCCGTCCTCCTCCACCGGCAGCGTGATCGGCACGATGGAGCCCACCACGGCGGCGCCGCCCGCCTCCGAGGCGACCGTGTGGTAGGTCTCGCCGGTGATATACGCCTCCCCGCGCCCGCAATGGCTCATCAGGGCCGTCAGGTTGGACTGCGTGCCGGAGGGCAGGAAGAGGCCCGCCTCCAGCCCCAGCATGTCGGCGACACGCGCCTCCAGCCGGGCGACGGTGGGGTCCTCGCCATGCACGTCGTCGCCGACCTCCGCCTCCGCCATGATCCGGCGCATGGCCGGCGTCGGCAGGGTCACGGTGTCGCTGCGCAGGTCGATCCGGCGATTGGCCATGCCGTTTCCGTCCATGTCAGGCTGCCTCCCGGCGGCCGTCGAGCCAGCGGTCGAGATCGGCGAGCGCGCGGGCCGCATGCGCGCGCTTGCGTTCGCGGCCCCGGAACCGCCCGTCGAGCGGCGGGAAGAGGCCGAAATTGACATTCATGGGCTGGTAGGCTCCGGCGGCTTCTGGCCGCGGGCCGGTGATGTGGGCGAGCAACGCCCCGAAAGCCGTCGTCGCAGGCGGCGCGTCCGTCTCGCCCGCCGCGAAGCGCCCCGCCAGCAGGCCGATGGCCGCGCTCTCGACATAGCCCTCCACCCCGGTGATCTGGCCGGCGAAGCGCAGATGCGGGGCCGCCTTCAGGCGCAATTGCCCGTCCAGCAGCGCCGGCGCGTCGATGAAGCTGTTGCGGTGGATGCCGCCTAGCCGCGCGAACTTCGCATTTTCGAGGCCCGGCACCATGCGGAAGACGCGCGTCTGCTCGGCGTGGCGCAGCTTGGTCTGGAAGCCGACGATGTTGTAGAGCGTGCCGAGCGCATTGTCCCGGCGGAGCTGCACGACGGCGTGGGGCCGCCGGCCGGTGCGCGGGTCGGTCAGCCCGACGGGCTTCATCGGGCCGAAACGCAGCGTCTCCGGCCCGCGCGCCGCCATCACCTCGACCGGCAGGCAGCCCTCGAACCAGGGCGTGAGCGCCTCCCACTCCTTGAACTCGATCCGGTTGGCCTCCAGAAGCGCCTGGATGAAGGCGTCGTAACCGGCCTCGTCGAGCGGGCAGTTGACGTAGTCGGCACCGCTGCCCGCCGGCCCCGGCTTGTCGTAGCGGGACTGGAACCAGGCGGTGTCGAGATCGATGGAGTCCGCATAGACGATGGGCGCGATGGCGTCAAAGAAGGCGAGCGCCTCGCGTCCGGTGAGTACCTGTATGGCTTCCGCAAGCGCGCCGTCGGTGAGCGGTCCCGTCGCGACGATGGCGGCGCCCGATTCCGGCAGCCGGTCGATGCGCCGGCGTTCGATCGCGACGAGCGGTTCGGCTTCCAAGGCGGCGGTGACGGCGTCCGCGAAACCCTCGCGGTCCACGGCGAGCGCGCCGCCTGCGGGCAGCCGGGTGCGGTCGGCGCAGGCCATGACCAGCGAGTCCGCCCGGCGCATCTCCTCATGCAGCAGGCCGACGGCATTGTGCCCGGCATCGTCGGAGCGGAAGGAGTTCGAGCAGACCAGCTCGGCGAGCTTCTGCGTCTTGTGGGCCGGCGTCGGCGTCTCGGGCCGCATCTCGTGGAGGACCGAGCGCACGCCGCGCCGGGCAAGCTGCCAGCAGGCCTCCGCCCCGGCAAGCCCGCCGCCGATGACCATGACCGGAGTATTCCCGAAGGACGCCATAAGGGCCTTATACCCCGGCCCCGCCGCCCCCTGCCAGCGGGCCGACGCAGTCCTGTTGAAGGCCATTGATCCTTGCATGACGGCGAAATGAAAGGCATAAGCTCAAATGTAAGGAAACGAAGGGGCGAGCTTCGGTGGAGTCCGCCGTCACATCCAAAGGGCAGACGACATTGCCCAAGGCCGTAAGGACCGCCCTCGGCGTCAAGCCGGGAGACCGCATCCGGTATGTGGTGCTTGAAGACGGAGTGAAAATTCTTCCCCTGCGGCCGGTCGCCCGGCTGTTTGGCGCGTTCGGCCATGACGGCCCGCCAGCAAGCCTCGAGGACATGGAACGGGCCGTCGCCGAGGGAGCCGGCGAAGAGTGATCGCGCTCGACACGAACGTGCTGGTGCGGTTCCTCGTGAACGACGACCCGGCGCAGGCGGAGGCCGCCCGGGCGCTGCTGGCGGGGCTGACGGAACGGGACCCCGGCTTCGTGTGCCGGGAGGTGGCCGTCGAACTCGTCTGGGTCCTGGAGCGGGCCTACGGATTCTCCCGCGAGCGCATCGCAACCGTGCTGGAATCGCTGGCCGCAACCGCGGAACTGGAGGTCGAGGCCGTGGACGATGTCGTCCGCGCCGCGTCACGCTACCGCCCGGGCGGCGCCGGCTTTTCCGACCTGATGATCGCGGCCGCCGCAAGGCGGCGCGGCGCCGGCGCGCTCTACACGTTCGACCGGCAGGCCGCGCGTCTCGAAGGCGCGGTGCTGCTTTCCGGCTGAGACGCCGCTCTTCTCCTCACGGCAGCCGGTCGCCGTCCTCGTAGCCTTGCCAGGCGCTGATCTGGAGGGGCGAGGCGCGCACATGCAGCACGACCGGGCGCGAGCGCACCGCGAACGCCTGCGCGACCGCATCCGCCACCTGCGATTCCGCCTCGATGGTGATGCCCTCCGCGCCGAAGGAGCGCGCCCAGGCGGCGAAATCGGGGTTGGTGAGGCGGGTGCCGGCCATGAAGGGCCGGCCCGGATAGCGCATGTGGCTGTGCATGCCGATGGTGCCGTACATGCCGTTGTCGGCGATCACCGCGATCGGGCAGGCGCCGTACTGGCAGGCGGTGGCCAGTTCGTTGCCCATCATCAGCGCGCCGCCGTCGCCCATGAAGGCCACCACCTGCGTGCCCGGCCGGCGGATGGCGGCGGCGACCGCCATCGGCATGCCCGAGCCCATCGCGCCCACTACGGAGGCCAGGAACACCTGCCCCTGCCGGAAGCCGATATGGCGGTGCAGGAAGGTCGCGAAATTGCCGGCGTCCGAGGTGACGGTGGCGTCGGGGGCGAGATGCTTGCCGATCTCGGCGACGACGGCGGAGAAGTTCACCCCGTCCTCGCGCGGCTCCCAGGGCCGTTCCAGCAGGCGGCGGTGGGTGCTGTGCAGCCCGTCGATCCAGCCGCGCCGGCGCTCGCCGTCGGCGGGTGCGGGCCGGGCGAGCAGCGCCTTCACCACCTCGTGCGGGCTCGCGGCGATGCCGAGCGCCGGGCGCCAGACGCGGCCGATCTCGTTCGGGTCCGGCCAGATGTGGACCAGCGGCAATTGCGGCTCCGGCGCGGTCGGGAAGGTGTAGGACTGGCTGACGCTGTCGGTCAGCCGCTCGCCGAGCGCGATCATCAGGTCCGAGCGCTTCATCTCGTCGAGCAGCTCCTTCGGCACCCTGATGCCCATATAGCCGCCATGGTTGGGGTGGTCGTAATCGAAGAGCTGCGGCCGGCGGTGGGTCGGCACGACCGGCAGCACCCAGCTTTCCGAGAGGCGCACGAGGTCGCCGAACAGCGCCGGGTCGCGCACCGCGTCCGCCATCGCGCCGCCGCCAGCCAGCAGCAGCGGGCGCTCGGCCGCCTCGATCATGGCGATGAGCGCGTCCACGTCATCGGGCCGGGGGGCGGGAATCGGGCGCGGGCGCGGCGGCGCGAGCGCCGCGTCCGTCTCCTCGTCGAAAATATCCTCCGGCAGGATGACCGCCACCGGCCCCGGCGTGCCGGACTCGGCGAGGTGGAAGGCGCGCGCCATCGCCTCCGAGGCCTGCTCCGGATCGTTCACCTCGATCACGTCCTTGGAGATGTCCGAGAGCAGGCGCGAATAGTTCTGCTCCTGGAGCGCGAGCCGGCCCATGTCGCGCCGCTCGACCTGGCCGATCAGCATCACCAGCGGGGTCGCGTCGTGGAACGCGGTGTGCATGGCGACCAGCCCGTTGGCGAGGCCGGGGCCGCGCGAGACCATGGCGACGCCCGCCCGGTCGCGCATGCGCCCGTCGGCGGCGGCCATGAAGCCCGCGCCCGCCTCGTGCCGGCAGACCGCGACCTGGATCGAGTTGCGCTCGACCATGGTGCTGGTCAGGCCGATATAGCTCTCGCCGGGCACGCAATAAACACGGTCCACATCGTGCGCCTCCAGGCTTTCCACCAGCAGGCGGGCGACGGTTCTGTTCTCCGGCATGGGCTTGGCAGTCCTCTTCTCCGAAATTTCGGGCGCGACCCTAGCCGCCTTCGTCCGGCCTGCAAATGCGGCGGATTGCGAGGTCGGCAGGGCGTTTCCACCCGGTGCGGAAACGCTTAGGCTCCGCACCGTCTGAGAGGGGCGGGGTGCTGTGGGCGAATTCACGATCAGGGGCAAGGTGGCGGTCGCCGGGGTCGGCGAGACGACCTACTGGAAACACAGCCAGAGTCCTCACGCCGAGTTCAAGCTGGCCCTGATGGCGATCCTGGCCGCGGCCGAGGACGCCGGCATCGACCCGGCGGAGATCGACGGCTTCGCCTCCTATTCCAACGACCGCAACGACCCCTCGCGCATCGCCGCTGCGCTCGGCTGCCGGGAGCTTGCCTTCTCCAACATGCAGTGGGGCGGCGGCGGGGGCGGCGGGTCGGCCGCCATTGCAAATGCGGCCGCGGCCATCGCCTGCGGCTATGCGCGCTGCGTCGTCGTCTTCCGCGCGCTCGCTCAGGGGCAGTTCCAGCGTTTCGGGCAAGCGGCGGCGGGCGGCGCGGCGGCGGGCCACGACGCCTTCACCGTGCCCTACGGCGTCATGTCGCCGGCGCAGAAATACGCCATGCGCTACCAGCGCTTCGCCCATGAGCACGGCATCGAACGCCCGGCGCTGCGGGCGATCTCCATGGCCTCCTACCACCACGCCCAGCAGAACCCGCGCGCGGTGATGTACGGCCGGCCGCTGACCGAGGAGGACTATGACGCCTCGCGCTGGATCGCCGAGCCGTTCCGGCTGTTCGATTGCTGCCAGGAAAATGACGGCGCGGCGGCCATCCTGCTGGTGGCGGCCGCGCGCGCCCGCGACCTGCCGCACAAGCCCTGCTACCTGCTGGGCGCGGCCGCCGGCTCCGAATACCGCAATGGCGCGCCGGTCCACAACGCGCCGCTCTACGGCACGTCGAGCTTCACCACTGTCGCCCCGCGCGCCTTTGGCATGGCAGGGATCGGGGCGGCGGACGTCGATGTGGCGCAGTCCTACGAGAACTTCACCGGCGGGGTGCTGATGAGCCTGGTCGAGCACGGCTTCTTCGCGCCCGAGGAGGCCAACGACTTCCTCACCCTCGACAATCTGCGCGCCGACGGCGGAAAGCTGCCGCTCAACACCAGCGGCGGCAACCTCGCTGAGTGCTACATGCACGGGCTGGAGCTGAACATCGAGGCGGTGCGCCAGGTCCGTGGCCAGTCTCCCAACCAGGTGGAGGGCGCGGAAATCTCGGTCGTCGGCTCCGGGCCGATGGTGACGCCGGTGAGCAGTTCCGTATTCGGAGCGGAGGCGGCGCTGTGAGCTACCTGCCGGAAGGGATGCCGCGCCCGGTCGCGGACGAGTTGACCGAGCCGTTCTGGGCCGCGGCCCGCGAGGAGCGGCTGCTGGTGCAGCGCTGCCGGGCCTGCGGGGCCTGGCAATGGGGGCCGGAATGGTGCTGCCACGCCTGCCGGAGCTTCGATGTCGGCTGGGCGGAAATCCGGCCCCG
>JAJECZ010000090.1 GCA_022821735.1 Alphaproteobacteria bacterium
AATGTTCTGGGTCGGGTCCTTGATGTCGCAGGTCTTGCAATGGACGCAGTTCTGGGCATTGATCTGCAGGCGCGGTTCGCCGCTGTCCTCGACAATCTCATAGACGCCCGCCGGGCAGTAACGCTGCTCCGGCGCGTCGAATTCGGCGAGATTGACCCGGATGGGGATCTCCGCGTCCTTCAGCACCAGATGGACGGGCTGGTCCTCTTCGTGGTTCGTGCCGGAAAGATAGACGGAAGACGGCTTGTCGAAGGACACGACCCCGTCCGGCTTCGGGTATTCGATCGGTGCATGGTCCTCGCGGCGGCCGGTGGCGGCATGGTCCACACCGTGATGGCTGAGCGTCCAGGGCGCCCGGCCCCGCAGCAGCATCTGGTCGACGCCGGCATGGAGCATGCCGGCCGCCAGGCCCCAGCGGAACCCGGGGCGGACATTGCGCGCCCTGTGCAACTCGTCATGCAGCCACGAGGCGCGGAAGGCCTCCGGATAGGCCGTCAGTTCGTCGCCTCCTTCCGAGCCGTCCGACAGCCGCCGGAACGCCGCCTCGGCGGCCAGCATCCCGGTTTTCATGGCGCCGTGGCTGCCCTTGATGCGCGGCACGTTGAGGAACCCGGCCTCGCAGCCGATGAGCGCGCCGCCCGGAAACACGAGCTTCGGCAGCGCCTGCATCCCGCCCTCGTTCACCGCGCGGGCCCCGTAGGCGACCCGCTGCCCGCCTTCGAAGAAGGGGCGGATCTTCGGATGGGTCTTGTAGCGCTGGAATTCGTCGAAGGGGCTCAGCCAGGGATTGCGGTAGTCGAGGGCCATGACGAAGCCGACCGCCACCTGCCCGCCCGCAAGGTGGTAGAGGAAGGACCCGCCATAGGTGCCCGCGTCCATCGGCCAGCCTGCCGTGTGGACCACGAGCCCCGGCTCGTGGACCGCCGGATCGACGTCCCAGAGCTCCTTGAGGCCGATTCCGTAGGTTTGCGGCTGGCAGTCCCGCCGGAGGTCGAAGCGGTCCATGAGCTGCTTGCCGAGCGAGCCCCGGCAGCCCTCGGCGAACAGGGTGTATTTCGCGCGCAGCTCGATTCCGGGCTCGTGCGTCGCCCTGGGCTCGCCGTCGCGCCCGATGCCCATGTCGCCCGTCGCCACGCCGGCGACCGCCCCGTCCTCCCGGTAGAGCACTTCGGCGGCGGCGAAGCCCGGATAGATTTCCACCTCCAGCGCCTCGGCCTGCTCGCCCAGCCAGCGGCAGACATTGCCGAGGCTCACGATATGGTTGCCGTGGTTGCGCAGCGCCGGGGGAATGAAAGGCCCGGGCCACCGGATGGCGCGCTTCTCGCTCAGGAGAAGGAACCGGTCCTCGGTTACGGGGGTATCCAGGGGCGCGCCTTGTTCCTGCCAGTCGGGCAGCAATTCGTTGAGCGCGCGCGGGTCGAGGACGGCGCCGGACAGGATGTGGGCGCCGATCTCGGACCCCTTTTCGATCAGGCACACGGAGGTTTCGGAGCCGGCCTCGGCCGCAAGCTGTTTCAGGCGGATCGCCGCCGCGAGGCCCGCCGGGCCGCCGCCGACGATGACGACATCGAACTCCATGCTCTCGCGTTCCATGCCCCCGCCCTCTCCATCCGGCGCGCACTTTGCGCTAACATAGGCTACACTTTCCGGCTGCGCCATGACCGAACGGGAACCATTGCTCGCGGCGTTGGAGTGGCAATTGGCGGCCGGCGTGAACGAGGTCGTCGGCTTCGAGCCGGCCGACCGGTTCGCTCCGCCGCCGGAACGCAAGGCGCCGCCCGTCCCGCCCCCGGCCCCCGGGGCGGCGCCGGTTGTCGCGCCTCCGGCAGCCGCCGAGCCGGCGTCCGCCGGGGATGTCGCGCGGACGGCCGATCTGGATGCGCTTCGCGAGCTGCTGCTTGCCTTCGACGGTTGCGCCTTGAAGAAGACGGCGACCAACACGGTGTTCGGCGAAGGGCCCGCCGGCGCCCGCCTGATGATCGTCGGCGAAGCGCCGGGGGCGGACGAGGACCGGCAGGGCCGGCCTTTCGTCGGGCCGAGCGGGCGGCTGCTGGAGCGGATGCTGGCCGCAATCGGGCTCGGGCGCGAGGACGTCTACATCGCCAACACCGTCTATTGGCGGCCGCCGGGCAACCGCACGCCTTCGGCGGAGGAGGTGGAGGCCTGCCGGCCGTTCATCGACAGGCAGATCGCGCTGGTGGCGCCGGAAGTGCTGATGCTGACAGGCGGCGCGGCCGCCAAGACGCTGCTGGGGACGACGGAAGGAATCATGCGCCTGCGCGGGCGCTGGCAGCGCTTCGGGACCCCGGGCGGGCCGGTCGATGTCATGCCGACCTTCCACCCGGCCTTCCTGCTGCGCTCGCCCGCCCGCAAGCGCGAGGCGTGGCGCGACCTCCTGGCCGTCAGGGCCCGGCTGGAGAGCGGCGCGCCGTGAGGGCCCTGGCGCTGGCCGTGCTGACGGTCTGGAGCGGCGCCGCGGAGGCTGCCGACTTCCGGGTCCTTTCCCCGGCCGATGTCGATCGTTACGAGCGTCTCTTCCAGCTGGAGGCGGAGAACCGCTGGGAGGAATCGGACGCGCTGGCGCGCGAACTCGAAGACCCCCGGCTGATGGGCCACGTCCTTTACCGGCGCTATGTCGTCTCGCACGACTATGTCACGCCCTATGAGGAGCTGCGGGTCTGGCTGGAGGCTTACGGCGACCATCCGGGGGCGCACCGGGTGTCGCGCCTGGCGCTCAAGCGCCGTCCGCCCGGCATGTTGCCGCCGCCGCCGGAAAAACACCCGCCGGTGCGCCGGCCGACGCCGCTGTTTGTCGCCGCGCCCCTGCGGAAGCCGCAGACGAAGGTCGGCACGATCTATGCCCGGATCATCGGGCAGCATTTGAAGGACGAGCGGCCCGATCTGGCGGGCAGCCTGTTCCGCGATGCCGCGGTCCACCGGGCGCTGGGCCGGGACTATGCCGACAAGCTGCGCGCCGATATCGCATTCTCCTTCTACCTTCTCGGCAAGGACGCGGCCGCCTACAGCCTCGCCTCGAGGCGCGCCGAGTCTGCGCAGGACCGGATTTCGCTGCTCCATTGGGTAGCCGGCCTGGCAGCGCACCGGCTCGGCTGGCATGCCGGCGCGGCGCGGCATTTCGCAGCCCACGCGAAATCTCCCGCCGCCTCGCCGTGGAACGCGTCGGCGGGAGCGTTCTGGGCGGCGAGAATGTACCGCCAGATCGAGCGGCCGGACGAGGCCGAAGCCTGGCTGCGGGCGGCAGCGGTCTACAAGCGGACTTTCTATGGCATGCTCGCCCGCGAAATGCTGGGCTGGCCGCACGGATTGAATTTCGAACCGCCGCCGCTCGACGATGCGGACCGCCTGCGAATCCATGCCGAGCCGGCGGCCATTCGCGCCCTGGCGCTGGCGCAGGTGGGGCAGACCGTGTCCGCCGAGGCCGAGATGCGCCGCGCGCTTGCCGATGCCGATACGGACACGACGCGCGCTCTGCTCGCCGCCGCCATATCCGCCCGCCTGCCGCGCGCGGCGCTGCTCGCCGGGCGCCGCCTGCTCGGCCGCGGCGACCCGCCCCGCGATCTCGCGCTTTATCCGCTGGCGCCCTGGGAGCCGGAAGGCGGCTACGGGCTGGACCGGGCGCTGCTGCTTGCCTTCATGCGGCGCGAGAGCGCCTTCGACACCCGGGCCGCGAGCCATGCCGGCGCGCGCGGGCTGATGCAGCTCATGCCCTCGACGGCCAATTCGGTTTCCCCGAACGAGCGGTTCGCGGGCAGGACCCTCAAGCGGCTGCTCGAGCCGGAGCTCAACCTGACGCTCGGGCGCGACTATCTTCGCCTGCTGCTGGAGAAGAAGGTCGTCGCCGGCGACCTCCTCAATCTCGCCATCGCCTACAATGCGGGCGCCGGCCGGTTGCGCCGCTGGAATTCCACGGTGCGGCACATGGACGACCGGCTCCTGTTCATCGAGAGCCTGCCCGCAAAGGAGACCCGGGTGTTCGTCGAGCATGTGCTCACGAATATCTGGGCGTATCGCGCGCGTCTCGGCCAGCAGCGGCCGAGCCTGGCCGCGCTGGCGGCCGGGCGGACGCCGCTCTATAAGTCCCTCGATACCCGCCAGGCAGGCGCAAGCGGGCGCCCGCCCAACGCGTGACGCCGCCCCTCGCACCCGGAGCGACCCCCGAAATGCCCGGCAGCATCGACGAAAGCCGCCCCTTCATTCCCGTGCGCATCGCGGTGCTCACCGTCTCCGATACACGCAGCGAGGCCGACGACCGCTCGGGCGACACGCTGGTCGAGCGGCTGGAGCGCGACGGGCACATCCTGGCCGGCCGGGCCATCGTGCGCGACGAGATAGACGCCATCCGCGCGGTTTTGCGGGGATGGATCGGGGATCCCGAAATCGACTGCGTGATCGCGACCGGCGGCACGGGCCTCACCGGCCGGGATGTGACGCCCGAAGCCTTCGAGGGCGTCTATGAGAAGCGCATCGACGGCTTCGGCGAACTGTTCCGCTGGCAGAGCCTGCAGAAGATCGGCGCCTCCACGATCCAGTCGCGCGCCACGGCCGGCACCGCAGGCGGCACCTACCTGTTCGCCCTGCCCGGCTCGAC
>JAJECZ010000521.1 GCA_022821735.1 Alphaproteobacteria bacterium
CCGCCTCCTTCCAGCCTCGATCCCGATTAGACGCCCCGCGCCGGCCCGGGGTCAAGGTCCCCGGCGCGGAGGGGCCGGCAGGGCGAGGGTGAGGACGAGGGCGGCGGCGGACAGCACGAGCATGAGGAGGAACGCCGCGTCGTAGGACCCGTAGGCATCGAAGACCGCGCCACCGACAAGCGCGCCGAGGCCGCCGGCCGAGTGGTGGACCATGGTGATGAGCCCCGTCACCGTGCCGAGCAGGCTCATGGCCGCAATCTCGCGGCCGAAGACGACGGTGAGCGGCGCGGTTATCCAGAAAGTGACGCCGAACAACAGGACCATCCCGACGATGACCGCCGGCTCCCGGCTCACCAGCAGGACCGCGAACAGAACGGTCCTGAGCGCGAAGCAGATGACGGTCGGGAGGACGGGGCCGAAGCGGTCGTTCAGCAGGCCGGTCAGCAACACGCCGCCGAGGCCGGTCAGCCCCATGAACGCCAGCATGTTGCCCGCGAGCAGGGCGCCGACGCCCTCATCGACCGCGAAGGCGACGACATGGGTGGCCATCAGGAAGACCTGGAAACCGCAGATCGCATAGATCGCGAGAAGCATCCAGAGGCGGCGCGACGCCAGGGCTTCGCGGAGGGTGCCCGCCTCCCTTCCGGAGTCCGCCGCCGGGATCGCCGTCCTTCGCGCCACCAGGACGACCGGCAGGATGCAGACCAGCGTGGCGGCGCCCAACGCAAGGAAGGACCCGCGCCAGCCGATATGGGCAAGCTGCGCGGCGAGCGCCGCAATGACCAGAAGCTGGCCCAGCCCCATGCCGGAGATCGCGATGCTGTTGGCCATTCCCAGCCGATGGGGATACCAGCGGCTGAGCAGCACCCCGACCGGCGTGACCGAGGTGCCGGCGCTGCCGAGCGCAAATATGACGCCGTAGAGCAGGAGCGCCTGCCACGGATGCTCGATGAAGCCCATCGCGCCGAGCCCGAGGGCGGACAGAAGCACCCCGGCCCCCAGCACCGTCCCCGCGCCTACGCGGTCCACAAGGACACCGACGAACAGCAGGACGGAGGCGAAGAGCACCATGAAAACGGTTACGTTCAGCGAGAGTTCGCTGCGGGTCCAGGCGAGCTCCTCTTCCATCAGGGGAAGCAACAGCCCGATGGCGAAACGCGCGCCGCCGTTGAACAGCAGCACCAGGAAACAGGTCGCCAGTACGAAGCGGGCCGCGGCGGCATGGGTCACGGGCTGCGTCCTTCGCCTTCACCGCCGGTCGAAGCGGTCGGTTGCGAAATGCGCCGCGTCCGCGGCCGGGTCCCGGCCGGTGGCGAGTTGCGCCGCCAGGAGGCCGATTCCCGGCCCGAGGCCGAACCCGTGGCCGGAGAGCCCGCTGGCGAGCGTCAGCCCTTCCAGGCCGGCGACCGGCCCGACCAGCGGCACCTCGTCGGGCGTGACGTCGATCATCCCGCCCCAGCTCTCGACCGCCGGCACGTCCCGAAGCTGCGGATAGACGCTCCGGGCGCCGGCCAGGATGGTGTCCAGCACCGCCCTGTCGGGCCGGGGATCGAGCGCCCGTGCCTGTTCCATCGGGCTGAACTGGTCGGCCCGCCAGCGGCGCCGGCCGAGCGCGCCGAAGAACTCCGGCCCGAACCGGAGCCGCACGAACCGCCAGCGGTCGCGGTAGAGCGGCATGAACTTCCGGAAATGGGCGAACGCCGCCGGGATGAGGTCGAAACGCGCCGCATGCACCCGCCCGACCGTGTAGCCGCCATCCAGCCGCGGGCGTACGGACGCGGACCGCGTGCCGACCGGCCCCGGCGCGATCGCCCGCACCGGGGCGGTGCGAAGCGCCTGCGAGCGCACGGCGAGCTGCGGCAGCGAGCGGCCCATGTTCTCGAGGAACGGCCGGCACCAGGCGCCGCCCGCCAGGATGACCCCGTGGCAGGCGACAGTTCCGTGCTCGGTGACGACCCCGGCAACCCTGCCGCCAGCAAGCTCCAGGGTGCGCACGGCGGTCCGCTCAAAGATTGCAGCACCTGCCTCCGAGGCGAGGCGCGCGAGCGCCGGAACGGCGAGCGCCGGCTCCGCATGCAGGTCGGTCGGCGTCAGCAGGCCCCCGGCAAAGCGCCCGGCGTCCTGGCCGACCAGTGCGCCGGCTTCGGCGGCCGAGAGCCTGCGCGAGGAAAGCTGGAAGGGCCGCGCCGAGGCGAGCCAGTCCTCCTGGCCGGCCAGCTCCTCCTCGTCTTCGGCGAGATGGGCGATGCCCCCCTGGCGAAGGCCGAAATCGGCCGGACTCCGCTCGCCGAAGCGGCGCCAGAGCGCCTGCGATTCCAGCATCAGCGGAATCTCGCGCGGGTCGCGCCCCTGGATGCGGATCCAGCCCCAGTTGCGGGAGGACTGTTCGCCCGCGATCCGGCCCTTCTCGCAGAGCACCACGGGCACGCCCCACTCGGCCAGCGTGAGCGCGGCGGTGACGCCAACCACGCCGCCGCCGATGACGACGACTTCGGCGGCTCCGGGCAACGGGCGGTCCGGGCCCGGCTGGAACTCGGGCATGTTGCTCATGCGCGCTCGATATTGCCGCTCCGTGCCGGAACCCCGAACTCGCGGTGGCAGATTTCGGCCAGCTTCTTCACGCCGTCGCGGATTTCCGCGACCGTCGGGTTGCCGAAACAGAGCCGGATGCGCGAGCGCGCTGGCTCGGCCTCGGCGGACCATTCCGGACCGGGATTGATGGCGATGCCGGCGGAGGCGGAGGCGGCGGCAAGCTTCATCGCGTCCACGGCGTCGGGGAAGGAAATCCAGAGGAAGATGCCCCCTTCCGGCGGCACGAACTCGGCGGCCGTGCCGAAATGCTCCTCCAGCGCCCCGGTCATGGCGTCGAGCTTCTCCTTGAGCAGGACCGTTACACGATCGACATGGGCATCGAAGCGCGTGCGGCAATATTCCGCCAGCATCATCTGCTCGAGCGCCCCGGTGCCGCCGTCGGTCTTGCAGGCGACCATCCGGGCTATGAGGTCCGGCTCCGCGACGATGTATCCGACGCGCAGCGCCGGCGCGATCGTCTTCGAGAACGACCCGCAATGGATCACCCGGTTGCTCTCGTCCATCGCCGCGATGGCCGGCGGGCGCTCGCCCGTCCACAGAAGGTCCGCGTAGCACTCGTCCTCGAAGACCGGCACGCCGTATTCCGCCGAGAGGCGCAGGAGCTCCGCGCGGCGCGCTTCGGGCATGATGCTGCCGCCGGGATTCTGGATCGTCGGGATGACATAGATGAATTTCGGCCTCACGCCCTCGGACGCAAGCGCGGCGAGCTTCGCGGCAAGCAGGTCCATCCGCATGCCTCCATCGTCGAGCGGGATGCCCACCGGCCTGACACCGAGCTTGCGCAGGCGGATCAGCGCGCTTCCATAGCTGAACTGCTCGACCAGCACCGTGTCGCCGGGCCGCAGGAAAATCTCGTTGACGAGGTCCAGTCCCTGGTTCGAGCCCGAGGTGATGAGGACATTGTCGGGCGAGACCGTGAGGCCGCTGCGTTTGCGGAGCTTGGACGCCACGAACTCCCGCAGCGGGCGGTAGCCGAGCGGGCCGCTTTCCATCCCGTAGGTCGCGAGCGTCGTTCCTTCGCGCCGCAGCGCGGCCGCGGTCGCCTTGATCATGTCCTCGACCGGCATGCTCGCCGCATCGACATTGCCGCCGATGAAATTAAAGGGCGCAAACCCCTTCCAGCGCGGGGCGGGCGGCGGCAGGTCCGGCGCCAGCAGGGCGTCATAGTCGATGGTGGCGGCCACTATGCGGCTCCTTTGCTTCGGTCCTGGGGCAGTGCGGCGGATATTGTCGCCCGGGCTATTCGAGCGAGACATACCGACGGAGACGCGCGGGATCGGCGATCCGCGCATTGCCGCCCTTCACGGCGACCCCGTGCGTCCTCAGGCTCGCCAGCGCCCTGGAAAAGGTTTCGGGCTTCATGCCGAGCCGGTTCGCAATCAGCTTCTTGTCATAGGGCAGGCGCACGTCGGCGGGTCCGCCGCCCGGCCTCGGGGGCGGGCAGAAATGCAGCAGGAAGGCGCCGACGCGCTGCGAGGAGTTGAGGCTGCTGCCGGACTCGATCCTGGAGACCAGGCGCTTCAGGTTGACGGCGAGCGAGGCGAATGTCCTCACGACCAGCTCCGGGTCCTCGCGCAGCCGTTCGACATAGTCCGCAACGGGCACGGCCAGAAGCCGCCCGTCCTCCACCAGCTCGGCGGAAACCGGATAGCCGTCCGGCATGCAGATCGCGCCTTCGGCAAAGGACTCGCCGGGGCCGAACACCTCGATGATCACCTCGGACCCGTCCGGGCGAAGGCGAAACAGCTTCACCCAGCCCGACAGCACGCCGAAAAAATGGGTGACCGGCTCTCCCTGCTCGAAGATCACGGTCCGTTTCGAACAGGCAAGGACCTCCGCGCCCCTGACAAGGGCGCGAAGCGCCTCCGGCGCCAGCCCCTGGAACAGGGGAAGCTGGTGAATGGTCTCCAGATCGTTGCGGCTGACAGCCATCTCCGGTCTCCACAGGGCCGGAGGCGCGGCCCGGCTGGATCGGGCGAGGGTAACAACGCCGGAGGCCGTCCTGCAAGAAACCGCCGGCCCGCGCGCCGCGGATTCCGGCCTATCCGCCCGATCTCCGGCCGGCCTCGTCCAGCGCTTCCAGCACGGCGCCCTCGGTCAGCAATTCGGGCAGCGGAATGCCGGCGGGCGCGCTCGGGCCGTAAACCGCGTTGAAGGGGATGCCATAGCGGGCGAAGCGCGCGAGATAGGCCGAAATTGCGGCGTCGGGGCGGGTCCAGTCGGCGCGCATCGCCACCACGTCCCCGGCGAGCCGGGCTGCGACCGGTCCCCGTTCCAGCACCGCCGCCTTGTTGAACTTGCAGGTGATGCACCAGTCGGCGGTGACATCCACGAAGACGGTGCGGCCTTCCGATACCAGCGGCCCGATCCGGGCCTCCTCGAACGCCTGCCAGCGGCCGTCCGGGGCCGCCGGTTCCATGGAGGCTGGCAGCATCAGCACCGCTGCGAGGCCGGCCGCGGCCGCCAGCACGGCCCCGCCCGCAAGAATGCGCCCGCGCCGCCGCGCCCAGGTCGCGAGGAGGGCGGCAGGCAGCGCCGCCGCAGCCAGGGCCGCCGCGGCCGCCGTCCAGCCGAGCTGCGCCGCGAGCACGGTCAGCAGCCACACCGCCGTGCCCGCCAGCGCCAGCCCCAGGACGAAGCGCAACCGCACCATCCACCGCCCGGGCTTCGGCAGCGCCGCCGCCAGGCCCGGCAGGGCGGCCACCGCGAGATAGGGCAGAGCGAGGCCGAGGCCGAGCGCCGTGAAGATCAGCGCGATCTCCAGCGGCCCCCGCGTGAGCGCGAAGCCGACCGCGGTGCCGACGAAGGGCGCGGAACAGGGGGTCGCCAGCAGCGTCGCGAACATGCCGGTGAGGAACGGGCCGCCCCGGAGCCCGCCCGCGAAACGCGGCGCGGGAATCTCGAAATAGCCCCACAGGTTGGCTGCGAACAGGAGCAGCAGGAACAGCATCGCCGCAAGAAAAGCCGGCTGCTGGAACTGGACGCCCCAGCCGACCGCCATGCCGGCCTCCGCCGCCGCAACCGCCGCGCCGGCCAGCAGCCAGAAGGAGAAGACGATGCCCGCGGCGACGGCCAGGAACTCCGCCCGCGCCCGGCTCCGCCCGGCCCCGCCGAGGCCCGCGAAATGCATGAGCTTGATGCCGAGCACCGGCAGCACGCAGGGCATGAGGTTCAGGATGACACCGCCCGCGAGCGCAAGCGCCAGGATGATCGCGATGCCGTATGAGGCCGTCCCACCGCCCGGCGCCACGCGTAGGCGTTGCTCCACGGCCTCGCCGCCGCCCGTGACCGTCGCCACCAGCTCGCGCCCGACCAGCGCTTCCGGTCCGCCCTTCGCCCAGGCCACCGGAACCGCCAGCCCGCCTGCGACCGGCGCCGGCCGCCCGAACGCGGCGAAATTCCCCGCCTCGATGAAGATGTCCTTCGCCTCGATGCCGGGCAGGGCGACATGGAGGACCGCGCCGTCGCCCGCGCCGACCAGCTCCGCCCGGCCCGCCGCCGGTTCCGGCCGGGGCGTGCGGCCGCGCCAGCGGTCGATGGCGAACGCCTCCGCCGAAGGCTGCGCCGCGCCGGCCGGCAGCGCCAGCGAGAGATCGGCGCTCTGCGGCACGCAGATGTCGGAGCAGGTGAGATAATCCACCCGGAGCCGGGCCCGCACCGGCTCGCCCGGCTCGGGAACCCTCACGTCCATAGGCAGGAGCAGACGGTCCTCGTAGCCGACGCTGTCGATGCCGAGAATGGTGAAGCGCGCGGGCGCCGGCCAGTAGAGGCTGGCCTCGCCGAGATTGCCGCTTCCGGCCCAGTCGAGCCCCGGCGGCAGGCCCCCCTCGCCGGGGCTGCGCCAGTAGGTCTTCCAGCCGGGCGCCAGCTCGAATTCGAGTCCGAGGCGCAGGCGGTCGAGGCTCCCGACGGCCTCGCTCGCCGAGACCAGGCGCACGGCGGCCTCCGGCGTCCGCACCCAGGGCGAGGCAGCCGGATGCGCCTCTCCGGCGACCGCCACCGCCGCCAGAGCCAGGGCGGCGAACCGCAGCCGGACCACGCCCGTCAGGCCCATATGCCGCTCTGTCCGCTGCCTGTCACCGCGGTGTCGTCCGCCTTCACACCCGCCTCCGCTGTGCTACACTCGACGCCATGACGCAAGATCGCTCCGAAGACGGCTGGCTGACCGGGCAACTCCTGATCGCCATGCCCAGCATGAGCGACCCGCGCTTCGAGCGCACGGTCGTCTATATGTGCGCCCACAGCGAAGAGGGCGCAATGGGGCTGGTCATCAACAAATCGTTAGAATCGCTCTCCTTTACCGACCTGCTGGAGCAATTGGGGGTGGAGGACAGCGAAGCGGACATGGCGATCCTGTCCGGCGGGCCGGTCGAGACCGGGCGCGGCTTCGTGCTCCACTCCTCCGACTACGACCGGGAAGGCTCGCTCACCGTGTCGGACGATATCCGCCTGACCGCAACGATCGACGTGCTGAAGGCGATCGCCGTCGGCCACGGCCCGCAGAAGCGCCTGCTGGCGCTCGGCTATGCCGGCTGGGCGCCGGGGCAGCTCGAGGGCGAGATCCAGGACAATGGCTGGCTCACCGCGCCCGCCGACGACGGCATCCT
>JAJECZ010000548.1 GCA_022821735.1 Alphaproteobacteria bacterium
CCGCCTCCTCCACAAGGCTGTTCCACGCCCCGCAGCTTCCGCACTGCCCCGCCCACTGGCGCGTTACCGCCCCGCAGCTCTGGCAGACATAGCTGCGGTCCCTGCGGCTCACCTGCGCACCGCCATGCGGATCGGCCCCGACGCGCGGCCGTGGATGAACTGGTCCACGAATTCGTTGCCGCTTGCGTCGATGTCCGCCACCGCGCCCGACCACACGATCCGCCCTTCATGCAGCATGGCGATGCGGTCCGCGATCTTGCGCGCGCTCGCCATGTCATGGGTGATCGACAGCGCCGTTGCGCCGAGCTCGCGCACGCATTCGACGATCAGGTCGTTGATGACATCGGCCATGATCGGGTCCAGGCCCGTCGTCGGCTCATCGAAGAAGATGATGTCCGGCCGGGCGGCGATGGCGCGCGCGAGCGCCACGCGCTTCTGCATCCCGCCGGAGAGCTCCGCCGGCATCAGGTCGCCGACCTCGGGGCCGAGGCCGACCTGGGCGAGCGTCTCCAGCGCGACGGGCTTCGCGTCCCGGCGGGTCCTCTGGCCGGCCGCCACCAGTCCGAACGCCACATTCTCCCAGACCGGGAGGCTGTCGAACAGCGCGCCGCCCTGGAACAGCATCCCCATGCGGGCGTTGACGGCTTCGCGCGCCGCGCCCTTGAGACCAACCGATTCCGCGCCGTCGATGAGGATGCTGCCGCTGTCCGGCTCGACGATGCCAAGCGCGCATTTGACCGTGACCGACTTGCCGGTGCCCGACCCGCCGATGACGACCATCGACTCGCCCGCGCCGATATCGAGATCGACGCCGCGCAGCACGCGCTTTTCGCCGAAGGCCTTGTGCAGGCCCCGGATGCGGATTTTCGGTTCGCCGGGGCCGCTCATTTGGCGAAGAACAGTTCGGTGATGACGTAGTTGAACACCAGGATGAGGATGGCCGAGGAGACCACCGCGCTGGTGGCCGCCCGCCCGACGCCCTGCGCGCCGCCGGCGGAGCGGTAGCCGTGATAGCACCCCATGAGCGAGACCAGGAAGCCGAATGCCGCCGCCTTGACGAGGCCGGACACGACATCGCGCACCTCGATGAACCGCCATGTCTGGTCGATATAGGCCCCCGGCGAGAAGTCCAGCTTGTAGATGCCGACGATATAGCCGCCGAATATGCCGATGACGTCGCCGACCAGCACCAGCGGCGGCAGCATGACGAAGCCCGCGAGGATACGCGGCGCCACCAGGTATTTCATCGGGTCGGTCGAGAGGGTCGAGAGCGCGTCGATCTGTTCGGTGACGCGCATCGTGCCGAGTTCCGCCGCCATGGACGCGCCGACCCGCCCGGCGACCATCAGCCCCGCCAGCACCGGCGCGAGTTCGCGGGTGATCGACAGCGCCACGACGCCCGCGACCGCGCCCTCGGCCGAGAAGCGCGCAAAGCCCGTATGGCTCTGGAGCGCCAGCACCATGCCGCTGAACAGCGTCGTCAGCGCCACGACCGGCAGAGAGTAGTAGCCGATATCCACCATCTGCCGCAGCAATGCGCGCGGGTAGAAGGGCGGGCGCACGATGTGCGTCACGGCGGCGAATGCGAACAGTACCAGCCGGCCGATAGCCTCCAGCAGGGCGAGAAAGGCCCGGCCGATTGCCGCCAGGGGGTTCAAGCGCCGGTGTCCCCGCCGGTATAGGAGCGAGCGTAGCGGGCGCCCAGCGAGGTGAGGATTTCGTAGCCGATGGTGCCGGCAGCGGCCGCGAGTTCGTCGGCGTCCATGCCCTCGCCGATGAGGACGGCCCGGTCCCCCGGTTTCACGGACCCCGGCGGCAGCCCCGTCGCGTCCAATACGATCGAATCCATCGACACGCGCCCGATCAACGGCACCCTGCGGCCGTGCAGCATTGCCGCGGCCCCGGGGCTTGCAGCGCGTAGATAGCCGTCCGCATAGCCGGCGGCAACCGTAGCCAGAACCCGGCCGGGGCGGGCTTCGGCAGTGGCGCCGTAGCCGACCGTCAGGGGCCGGTCCACCTCGCGGACCTGGAGCACGCGGGCTTCCAGACGGACGACGGGGCGCATCGGGTTGGGCCCGCCGGGCGTCGGGTTGAGGCCGTACAGCGCCATGCCGGGGCGGGCAAGGTCGAACCGGTAGCCGGCGCCGAGGAAGATGCCGGAGGAGTTTGCGAGACTCGCCGGCGCGTCGAAGCGCGCGGCAAGCTCCGCGAACAGGCGGCGCTGGGCTTCGTTCAACGAGTGCTCCGGCTCGTCGGCGCAGGCGAGGTGGCTCATCACCAGCCGGAAGCGCCGCCGCTCCAGGGCCGCGGCGTCCGAGGGGTCGAGGCCGAGGCGCGTCATGCCGGTGTCGATATGCAGCACGGCGTCCTCGTCCGGCCAGGCGGCGAGGTCGCCCATATGGTTCAGCACCGGCAGCAGGCGGTATTCGCGATAGACTGGCTGGAAGCCCTCTACCGGCGCGCTCAGCACGGCGATCTCGGCATCGGGCAGCAGGGCGCGGAGCGCCGTTCCTTCGTCGAGCCCGGCCACGAAGAAGGTGCGGCAACCGGCCCGGCGGAGCGCCGGCGCCACGCGGTCCATGCCGAGTCCGTAGGCGTCCGCCTTGACCACGCCCGCCGACGGCGCCAGCGCGTCCAGTTTGCGCCAATTGTCGACGATTGCGTCGAGGTCGATCCGCAGCCGGCCCGGCGCTGCCGGCATTCCGGTTTGCCGCGTCATATGCAGGGCGCCTCAGACCGGAGGCTCGCCATCTCGGGTCTTTTCGAGGTCGGCGAAGCGGGTGAAGCGGCCCTCGAAATAAAGCTCGATCTTGCCGGTCGGCCCGTGGCGCTGCTTCGCGATGATGACATCGGCCAGATTGTGGACACGGTCCATCTCGTCCTGCCATTCCCGATGCTTGTCGCTGTTCAGGTCCTCGGGCTCCTGGCGCTCCAGGTAGTATTCGTGGCGGTAGATGAACATCACGACGTCGGCATCCTGCTCGATAGAGCCGGATTCGCGCAGGTCCGCAAGGTGCGGGCGCTTGTCCTCCCGCTGCTCCACCGCGCGGGAGAGCTGGGACAGCGCAAGGATCGGCAGGTCGAGCTCCTTGGCGACCGTCTTGAGGCCGCGGGTGATTTCCGAGACCTCCTGCACGCGGTTTTCCGGCCGCCGCCCCGCGCCGGGCTGCATCAGCTGGATATAGTCCACCACAATCAGGTCCAGCCGACCGTGGGTGCGCAGCAGGCGCCGGGCGCGGGTGCGAAGCTGGGAGACGCTGATCGCCGGCGTGTCGTCGATGAACAGTTTCAGGTTTTCCAGCTCGCGGCTGGCCTGGACCACAGAGTCGAACTGCGCGTTGGTGATGCGTCCGCGTCTGACCTCGTCGGAGGAGACCTGCGCCTGCTCGCCGAGGATGCGCAGCGCCAGTTGCTCCGCGGACATTTCCAGCGAAAAGAAGGCGACCGCGTAGCCGTCGACCTCCTGCATCTCGCCGAAATCGTCCCGCTCGCGCAGGCTGGCGCGCCCGGCGTTGAAGGCGATGTTGGTGGCCAGCGCCGTCTTGCCCATGCCGGGCCGCCCGGCCAGCACCACGAGGTCGGATTGCTGGAGGCCGCCCAGCTTCGCGTCGAGGTCCTTGAAGCCGGTGGTCACGCCCGCCAGGCCCTCGCGGCGGAAGGCGCGCTCGGCCATGTCGATGGTGGATTCGAGCGTGCGGACGAAGGGCCGGAAGCCGGTCTGCCCGGCCCCGGTCGTGGCAAGCTCGAACAGGCGGTGCTCGGCCTTCTCGATGCGCCCGGCGGCGGTGAGGTCGAGGTCGCTGTCATAGGCCTCGTTGACCACCTCGCCGCCGATGGAAATG
>JAJECZ010000467.1 GCA_022821735.1 Alphaproteobacteria bacterium
AACTCCGCAGGAGACACGATCCATGTCCAACGTCATCGACTTTGAAGGCTACTACTGGGACCGGCACGGCCTGTGGGATCCGGACGAGGACTTCCACGAGTACGACTACGAGCCGCTGCCCGATCCGGTCCCGGCTTTCGAGCCGCGCCCCCGGACCTACGACCTCCAGAAGCTCTCCGAGCTCACCGCCAAGCTCGGGCGCGAGTCCGGCTTCAACCTCGGCATCGACGAGACGGCGCTCGAGGCCGCCTTCCATTTCGCGAAGGACCAGGCCGGGCGCATGGAGATCCCGCTGGTGGCCGCGCTCGAGATCGCGGCCTGGGCCGTCCTCAACTACGAGCGCGGCCGGCGCGACCCGGAACTCTGCAGGATCCGGCCGTTCTGAGCGCCGCGCGCAAGGCCGCCCCGGCGACAGCTTCGGGGCGGCCTGAAGGCGCCTCCGGCGGGCCGGGAAGAAGGGAGGCGGTGTCATGCCCTCCGATCCGACGACCCACAGCCTGAAGGACCTGTCCGCCATGCTGGCGGCCGATATCGAGGCGGTCTGCCGGCACTACCTTCCGAACGGCCGCCGGAACGGCAATTACTGGCAGGTGGGCAGCACGGCCGGCGAGGAGGGCGCGTCGCTGCGGGTGAACCTGGCCGGGCGCTGGCGCGGATACTGGAGGGACTGGGCGAACCCGAAGGACCGGGGCAGGCCCCTCGACCTGATCCGCGCCGTGCGCAACTGCAACTCCATCGGAGAGGCGGCCGACGAGGCGCGCCGCTTCCTCGCCCTGCCGGAATATGAGCGCCCCCGGTGCGGGCCCCGCCGGCAGAACGGCGCACCCGATGCGCAGAAGGGTCTGGAACGGGTGCTGGCGGGCGCGGAGCCGGTCCGGCCCGACAACCCGGCCGGGCGCTATCTGGCCGCCCGCGGGCTCGCCCTGGAGGACGCCGGCGCCGCAGGCCTCCGTTTCCGCCCCGATGTCTGGGTGCAGGTGGACGGCGAGAAATGCGAGCTGCCGGCGCTGCTCGCGCCGATCCGCGCGCTGGACGGCACGCTGGAGGGCCTGCAGCGGATATTCCTCGCCGATGACGGGAGGAAGGCCCCGATCCCGGACCCGAAGCGCACCAGCGGCCGGCTGTTCTCCGGCGCCGTGCGCTGGCCCGCCGGTGCAGCGGGCCACCTGGTGCTGACGGAAGGCGTCGAGGATGCGCTCGCCATTGCCGGCGCGCTCGGCGCCGGCGGCCGCCGGGATATCGCCGTCGCCGCCGCGATCTCCGCCGGGCGCGTCCACCGCGTCGGCCTGCCCCCGGGCATCCGGCGCGTGACCCTCGTCCAGGACCGCGACCTGGCAGGCGAGAACGCCTGGGTCGCGCTCTGCCGCGAACATGCGGGCTCCGCCTTGCTGCTCGACCGGATCGTCCCCCGGGCGAAAGACGCCAATGACGAGCTGCTGGCGCTGGGGCCCGCGCGGTTCCGGGCCAGGCTCGCGTCCCAGGGACTGTTCGGCTGACACGGGGGCGGCAGCGCCATCGTGAACGCCCGGGGCGGCCGGAAAATCAACAGTCTGATTTTCGGACCTTTGATTTTGCCGCCCCGTTTCGGGCCGTCGCAGCATCCTCTTTGCGGCTGTCTGTCCGGGTGCGGCCGACCATCGTTACCCCGGCGAGCGGCGTTGCCCGGCTTCTCCGTCCGAAAGGTCGGGAAGGGGTTGGTCGGGGTATCGATGCGCGCTCGGCTTGCCTTCGGCGCGTTCCGATCCCATACTCCGCAACAGACAGGAGACGAGGCTCATGACCTCTCCCGAAACCCCTTCCCCGGCCCCGCAGCGCAGCGCTGTCGTTGGCGACGGCAGTTGGAAGGCGGTCATGCCTATCGCCATCGTGCTGGGCGCCTTTCTGACGTTTCTGGGCGCTATGATCACCTATTTCGACAACCGCTTCACGGTCGGGATTGCAGGCTTCCGGACGGAGCTTGCGATGACGGAGCAGCGCCTGACCTCACAGATCGCCGAGGTGAAGGCCGACCTGGCAACGACCGAGAAGCGTCTGTCGGACCGGATCGACCGGGTCGAGACGGAACTCGGTGCCCGGATCGACCGCGTGGAAAAACGCCTGACGGACCGGATCGACCGGGTCGAAAGCGGTCTTGGCGCCCGGATCGACGAGGTGAAGGCCGATCTGGAAGCCAGCGAGGCGCGGCAGTCGGCCGCTGCGAAGCGCCTGACCGCCGGCATCGCCGAGAACCGCGCCAACCATCGCGAGCTCGTCGGCTTCGTCCGCGCCCATTTCCCCGGGGCGCCGCAACCGCCGGCATCCGAACCGGAGCCCGCCCCGGCGCAGTAGCCGCTCCATCGCCGGCGCCGTTCCCGCCCCTTCCCGGCACGAGGCCGGGGAGGGGTTTTTCGTGGCGGTCCGCCGGCGGCATCGATCCGCCATCGGGCTTTCCGCCGGCATCCCGGCTGCCCATCTCCCGCAATACGCCCCGGAGTTCCGGCCCTCCGGGCGCCGTCAGGGACGTCCGGCGCGGCCGGAAAATCAAAGGTCCGATTTTCGGACTTTTGATCCTGCCGCCCCGTTCCGGCTCTTCCGTGCGGCTAGCTGTCCGGCCAGCGGTGTTTCCGGGCTTCCCCTCCGAAAAGGTCGGGAAGGGGTCTTCCGTCGTGACCTGTCCACTCACACGGAGGACATGCCCCATGTGCGCCCCCGCCGGCGACGCAGCCCATTCCCGCTGCGACACCGCCCATCGCTCGCGCTCGTACCGCATCCGCCAGCGGCTCGCGGCCGATGGCCTTTGCCAGCACTGCGGCAAGGTCCCCGTGGCCGCTCCCGCGAAATACTGCGCAACGTGCATCGAACGTCGGCGCGTGGCTTCGCGGAAGGGCTCCCGCAAGAGCCGCCTTCTCCGCCGCAACCTCGGACTTTGCCGCGATTGTGGAACTGCCCTCCAGCAGCCCCGGCCCAACCGTTGCCCTCCCTGCCACGAGACACACCTCGCAGCCCTTCGCCTCGCCAAGCAGCGCCGCCGGGAGGAACGCCGCCAGGCGGGCCTGTGCCTGCGGTGCGGCAAAAATGCTCCCGCGCCGGGCAACACCTCGTGCGACGACTGCCTCGCCGCCCGCCGTCAGGCACACCGGGAACGCACCCAGCGCCGCAAGCGCCAGGCGACAGCTTCCGTCTGCATCGACTGCGGCGTCGCAACCCCTGCCCCTGCGCACAAGCGCTGCCCGGACTGCCGGGCGTTGCAACGCCGGCGGGAAAATGAATCGGCGGCCGTTGCACGGGCGCAGCGCCGCGCGCTCGACATTTGCACTGCCTGCGGCCAGGCCTCCGCAGTCCGCGGGCAGAAGGCATGCCAGTCCTGTCGCGATGCATGGGCGCGCGCCTACTCGCGCAACAGGCAAACACGCCAGGAGCAGGGTCTCTGCGTGAAGTGCGGCAAGGAGCCCTCCGCTCCCGGCTCCGTCAACTGCGAAACCTGTCGCGAAAGACACCGCGCCAGATGGCACCGCCGCGTCGCCGCAAGCCGCGCGCGCGGCCTCTGCGTGCGTTGCCGGAAACGCCCTTCCGACGGCGAGACGGACACCTGTCCCCGCTGCCGCGAAATCGCTCGCGCACGGTCCCTTCGCCGCTTCCACCGTGTGATCCGGGAGCGTCAGCGCGCCGGTCTCTGTCCCCGGTGCGGCAGGCGGCCGCCGGAGCCGTTCATGCGCGATTGCGGCCCCTGCCGCGACCGGCAGCGCGCCTACGGGTATCGCGGCATGCCCGATCTGCCGTCCCGGTACACCGTGATCGAGATCGCGACCGGGACCGATCACGGCACCTGGGAGACCCTCCAGGAAGTCGCAGGCGCGCTGGCCTATGCGAAGCTGACGCTCGACGACGTCGAGATCGTCACCGACGCCGCGCCCATGGCCGCCTTCACCAGCTGGTAGTCTCCGCCACCGGGCTCACGCGGGCCGGATTGTATCCCGACGACTGGCGAAATCGCCGTCAACAGCTCGCCGCTGGCGCCGTTGGACCTTTCGCCGGCCTGCTGCGATGCGCCACTCCGGCCTCCGGCGCCGTTCGGCTATCGGGCCGGCAGCGCCAGCGGGGACGGCCGGGGCGGCCGGAAAATCAAAAGTCTGATTTTCGGACTTTGATTCGGCGCCCCGTTCCGGGCCGTTGCGACCTTCCCTCTGCTGCTGGCCGTCCGGGCGCGGCCGGCCGCCGGTCCCCCGGCAAACGGCGTTGCCCGGCTTCTTCGTCCGAAAGGTCGGGAAGGGGTTTTTCGGTGCGATTCCTGCGGGCGGCCGTCTGACCGGCTCCCGCTCCCGTTCCTCCATCAGGAGATACCGCACATGCCCGGCATGCCGGCTTCCGCCCTTCGCCCCGATGCGAACACCTTCCTCACGCACGTCTTCGGCCGCGGCCTGCAGGACGAGCACTATGTCGTCGAGCGCTACCGCACGACGATCGACGGCGTCATCCGCCGCCTGCCGGGCGGCAAGGGCCATCCGCTGACCCTGTCGCTGGAGACCGTCCGCGAGCTCCGCCCCGCGCGCAACGAGATCCTGATCTGCAAGGGCGAGAAGACCGCCGGCTCGGGGATCCAGTACTGGGGGGATCTCGCAACGGGCCTTTTCGCGGAAGGCAGGCGAAAGCGGTTCTGAGCCGGTCCTTCGGGCGGCGTTCCTCCGGGGGCGCCGCCGGTCCGCTCCCTCCAGTTGATCTCCAGGAGGCTCCACCATGTGCTGCCCTGCAGACGCATCGCCGAACATCATGAAGACGCCGAGCCTTGCCGCCCGCAGGCGCAATACACGCCTCGCCGCGGGCCTCTGTGGCTCCTGCGGCAAGCGCGCGCCCGAAGAGGGCCGCACTGCCTGTCGCCCCTGCCTGGACATCCACAGAGAGGACAGCCGGCGCCGGAGGCAGCGCCGATCCCTCCAGTGTCTCTGCCTCGACTGCGGCAATGCGGCTCCGGTCCCCGGGCGCCTCCGCTGCAAATCATGCGGGGAGAGCCGCAACCGGCGGAGACGCACCCGCCGGTCCGAACGCACCTCGCAAGGGCTCTGCATCCATTGCGGCGCGCGCCCCCCGGCTGCGGATCGCTCCGCGTGCCGGCCGTGTCTCGACAACCGGAACCAGCATCTCCGCAAGCAAGGAGAGCTGCGCGCCGCAGCCGGGCTCTGCAAGCAGTGCGGCCGGAATCCCGCTGCCGACGGCAGGGTCCATTGCCGGCCCTGTCTCGACGCCGGCAAGGCCAGCCAGGCCGCTTCGGTCGCCCGCAGAGTGACCGCCGGCATCTGCGCCCGCTGCAGGCAGGAGCCCCCGCGGCCCGGTTCGCCTCACTGCGCCTCGTGCGGCGAACGGTTGCGGATATCCGCACGGGACCACATGCGCCGCAGAACCGCCGCGCGTCGCGCCCAGGGCCTCTGCACGCGCTGCGGCAAGGTTCCCGCCCTGCCGGATGCCGACAACTGCGAGGTCTGCCGCGACTATTGCCGCGTCACGGCGCTCGCACGCTTCCGGCGCAACTCGGCGGCGCGGCAGGACGCAGGGCTGTGCGTCCGCTGCGGCGAGCGGCCCCCCGAACACGGCACGCTGGAATGCAGGCCGTGCAAGGACAGGCAGCGCGCCATTGCCTCGCGCGGCATTCCGCCCCTGCCTGCCCGATATACCGTCACCGAGCTCGCCACCGGGACCGATCACGGCACCTGGGACAGCTTGGCCGAGGTGGCCGCCGCACTCGCCTACGCGAAGCTCACGCCCGAGGACGTGGAGATCGTCACCGACCACTCCCCCACGGCAACGCTCATCGCCTGGTGAGCGTCGCCCCATCCGGCCCCTTCCCCGCCGGCCTTCCCGGCCGCAAAGGCTGGGAAGGGGCTGTTCGGGCGTGAGATTGCGGACCGCAGGGGTTCGCAGCGCCCACCATCGGGGAGACCGTCCCATGCCCTACGCACTCCAGTGGCCCAATGCGCGCGGCGAAATGCAGCTGCGCCCCCGGCTCCGGCTCAACGAAGCCGCCCGGCAGGCCGTCCGCATCCAGGCCTGGCTCCAGTTCGCCGGCCTGGCCTCGGCCGCGAGGCTGCTCGACGCCGAAGGCGGCCTCGTCGCCCGCATCGATGCGCAGAGCTCGATCGTATCCACCGACCACCCCGAGGCCGGCACGGTGCTGCACGCGCTCGACCGCGCCTTTCGCCGCCATGCCGCCGAGCTCGGACGCGCCCTCGAGGACGCGTCCCGGTAACGCGGCGCATTCCTCTTCCCCCTGCCCCGGCCTTGCGTGGCATCGGCTGCAAAGGTCGGGAAGGGGTGGTGCGGGTGAGTTCCACGAACTCGCGATCCTGCGGGCCCGGTGTTGCTGGCGTCGGCAGGGTCGCCGTCCTATATTCCGTAACCGGGAGCCGCCTGACATGGCCATGACCGAATTCGAAACCGCGACGCTGGTGTTCCAGCAGGCGACCGTCGCGTTCCAGAACGCCACCGTGGAGTTTCAGGGCAAGGCCCTGGAGCTGCAGGAGAAGGCCCTCGACCTGCAGTTGTACGCCATCTGGGCGCAGGTCGGCGTCGGGATGCTCCATGCCCTGCTGATCGGCGTCGGTCTCTGGATGATGCATCGCGCGTCGAGCGACCGGAACAAGAAGATGGACGATGATCGCCGAAACGCCGACCAGCGTCACGAGGAATCGATGACGGCTCTGAAGGAGCTGATCGCGCGCACGGCTCCGCCTTCGCCCCCTTCGGCCTCGCCCGCAGGGTGATCCCCGGGGCGTCTTTCGCCCGACATCGCTGTCCCTGCTTCCCCTTCCCGGCCTTGCGCGGTATCGACGCCGCAAAGGTCGGGAAGGGGCTGTTCCGGGTGAGTTGTAAAGGCTCGCAATCAACCTTGCAGGGAGCAAGCACCATGAATGGCCTGAATCGCGTCGACCTGATCGGCAACCTGGGCGCGGACCCCGAGTTCCGTTTCCTCCCCGGCGGCGGCGAAGTCGCCAATTTCTCCATCGCCACCAACGAGGTCTACAAGGACCGCCAGACTTCCGAGTATGTCCAGCAGACCGAGTGGCACCGGGTCACCGTCTTCCAGGACGGCCTGGTGAAGATGCTGCGCAAGCACGCCGCCAAGGGCCGCCTGGCGCACATCACCGGCAAGCTGCGCACCCGGAAGTAGAAGGACCGCGACGGCAACGACCGCTACACCACCGAGGTGGTGGTCGGCCCGCGCGGCTGCATCAACTTCCTGGACAGCAAGCAGGACGGCGCGACCAGCGGCAACCGTCCGCCGGCGCCGCCCCCGGAAGCCTACGAGGACGACTTCGCCGCCTGAGGCATCGTCGCTGAGCCCCGGAACCTTCGGGTTCCGGGGCTTTCTTCCGTCTCCCCCCTCGCATTTCGCCTCGAACTGCCTCCGCCCCAGGGTCCGCTCCGGGGCGGTTTTCTTTGCCCATCCCGCGGGCCTTCCGGGTCGCCGTGCCCCCGGGGGTTGGGCCCGGAAGGGGGCGGGGCTGCCGGCCGCTGCGCCATGTCCCCAACGCCGCGCCGGCCGGCAGGGCGAAAGGTGGGGAAGGGGTTGTCCGGGCGGAATCGCGGCCATCCCGGTCCGCGACCCTGACCCCGAAAGGATTCCGGACATGACCGCCCTGCTGGACCCCGCCTTCGACGCGCTCGACGCCCGCCACGCCGTTGCCGAGCTCGGCCTCGATGCGCTCCCCCTCCGCGACAGCGTCCTGGATGACAGCCTGCCCCGCTGGGGAGACCAGGCGACCCTGTTCCCCTGGGAGCCCGACCCCGCCGGAGACGCCGGCTGATCCGATCGCCCCGATGCCCCCTCGGCGTTGGGGCTATCGTTCTGTACCCGTCCCCGCCTGCGCCCCCGAGCCGCGGCGCATGCAGGCTAGCGCCGGCCGCTTCGCTCCGGCGGCCGGCATTGAGGGCGGAAGAGGCCGGCCCGGCGCC